>JAUVCD010000070.1 GCA_030590865.1 Myxococcales bacterium
CAGCGCCAGGTTCTCCAGGGCCAGCTCATGGCGGGTGTGAAGGCTTGAGGTCAGCGCTCCAACGAGCGCTTTCAGGAGGTCGAGCATGGCCCGCGCAGCCTCGTCGAGCCCATTGAGAACATCAAGGATCTCGCAACGTACGACGTTTTCAGGAGGGACAGGCGCTGCGGCGGCTGACGGGCCCCGTGACGCTCACGCCCCGAAAGCCCGAAGTAGGCCGGGCGTACTACCAGGCGTCCTGCAAGGTCGACAGCTTGAACCTGCTTGCGTGCGAAGGTTCGAATTTATTGCATTGGTGGAGCCGCCGGGAATCGAACCCGGGTCCGCAAGGCTTCCCGCTTGTCTTCATTCACGTGCATAGTCGCTCTGACCCTCGCGACGGGGTTCGTGGATTCGGCCACGACCTAGCATCCTCTTATCTCGATCACGCTATCGGACACCTTGCTCACGTGACCCAGTCCTGTGGTTGACACCCGCGGGGTACTAGGACGACCTTCCCCTTGGGCGCTCACTGTCAAGCAGCGAGGAGTTGTGCGTTATCGTTCGCAAATAAAACGACCCGCTTGATGAGGCGGAGCAGGCACCGCCGACACGCAGACAAACGTTTCACCCCACGTCGAAGCCAATCGGCCCCTAAATGGGTGCGGCCACCAACGGGTGACTGCCTGGATAAGGTGAGGTCAATGGGCGCTGCAGTCAAGACTGGTCCCACCGGAGCGTCCGCGGCGCAGGTCCTGGCGGGCGGGTCGTCGCGTCATCGCTCACCGGTCGGCGCCAGGCGTTGCTCCTTTGGGAGGACTCTGAGAGCATGGCCGAGATTGGCTCTCGTCTGAGCCTGGGACTACGCATCGTGCAGGCCTTTTTGATCGTCAAACGATCGTTGTTGCTGTCACGATCGATCGTGCACCGCCTTTCGATCGTTCTGCGGTCCTTTCAGGCCCCAAGATTGCCGGGGCAGCTGGCGAGCCTGCTCGGCCTAATCGCCCTGGCAAGCCTGCTCGGCAGCCCCAACCCAGCCCGCGCCCAGGCTCCGCCCCCCAACCCAGGACGCGCCCAGGCTCCGCCCAGCCAAACCAAGCTTCCCAATCTCAGCGTCGAGCTTCACAGCCACCTGTTCATGGAGCAGGCCCTGGGCTGGCTGTTTTTCGGCGACTTCTTCGGGCCGCTGGCGGCGGACTCGTGGAAGGACCGCCTGTCCTCCAAGGCCAACCCTGAGACCCTCGACGAGTCGGGGATCGGCATCGTGGTGGTGGCCCTGATGGGTCATCCCCTGGGAGCCATGGACATGCGCGATTCGGTCCGCGCCCAGATCGCCGGCGCCGAGCGGCTGGTGGCCGAGCGACCGAACTGGGAGCTGGCTCGCAGCGCGGCTCAGACCCGGCGCATCTTGCTGTCCGGAAAGCGCGCCGTGGTGCTGAGCCTCGAGGGTGCCGCCGGGGTGCTCGAGTCGGAGGAGGACCTGCGAGAGTTCGTCGACGACAAGGGGATCGCCATCGTCCAGCCCTTGCACCTGGTCGATGATCGTTTCGGAGGGTCGACCACTCTCGACAGCTTCAAATACATCGGCAACCCGCTGGGCGTGGCCGATCGCCTGCTCGACTCACACGACGATGACAGCGGCCTCGAGATCTCACGAGAGGGGCTGACGCCGCTGGGTGAGCGGCTGACCATCGAGCTCATCAAACGGGGGGTATGGATCGATCTCAGCCACGCGCCGGACGCGGCACTCCCCCGGCTACTGCGGCTGGTCGAGGCAGCCGGTCAACCGCTGCTGGTCACCCACACCTCGCTGCGGCGATTCCGGCAAGCCGAGCGAGCGCTGAGCGACGAGATGCTCCTGCGAATCAAGGCGCGGCGAGGGGTGTTGGGACTGATTCCCTCGGACGAGGCTTACCCGGACCTGGAGGTGCCCGCTCGATTCTGCCCCACCGGCTGCAACCCAGAGCAATGTCAGCGGAGCGTCAGCGCCTTTGCCGCCATGTACACCGCAGCAGTGGATGTCGTCGGACCTGCCGCAGTCATGATGGGCAGCGATCACAACGGGGGCATGCAACATCTGATGCCGGCATGCGGCACCGGCACCTCTCTCGATCAGGAGCAGGGGCTGTGGCACATCGGCCAAACCGACGAGCTGTGGCAGGCCATGAAGACGGTCGGCGCGCCGGTGCCGCCGCTCAGCGCGACCTTGGCCTACTTTCTCGACGCCTGGGCTCGGGTTCGCCCGGTGACGCTGCCCCCCGGGCCCGACCTGCCCGCACTGCCACCACGAGATGAGGTCCAAGGCCCTGGGCTGAAACTGCGGCTCGGTGCCGGCATGGGCTCAGGCAATCCCAATCGCCCGCCGGGCCTCGTCTTGAAGCTCGAGGGGATGATTCTGAAGGACGTCGCTGAGCTCATCGAGGCCGAGCCCCACGTCTATTTCGCCCGCAGCGAGCTCGATCTCACCAAGGCACTCGAGGACGATGACGTCCCTCACCTCCAGGCGCGCTTCTCGGCCATTGGCATGCGTGCCGACCAGCTGGACACTCGCCTCTTCGCCGAGGGTCTGGCCGCCCTGGTCCGTCGCCACGAGCCACTCGACCAAGCGCTGGTCGTGCAACTCTCGGCAGTCCGCGGGTCAGCCCGAGTCATGCCGGGGATCGGCAAGCTACTGGGTCACCACAATCTCTTCATCGAGCTGTCGGCTGACGCGCTGGGCTACAAGCGTATCGGCCATTTCTCAGAACTGCCTGCCCTTCACGGCGTGCATTTCATCGGCGGGGGGCTCGCCCTGGGAGCAACGGTCTACCCAGAGCCTGACATCAGCTTGAGCCTGACGGGCCGAGTCGCGGCTGACGTCAATCTGACCTTCCCAGAATCAGACCCGGCCTATCAGTCGGACATCGAGCTGCATGCCGGCCTCGCCCTTCGCTTCGTCCCGAGCGGCGTGCAACCCTTCTTCGGGACCAGCTGGCTCGCCAACCGGGAAAGCCAGGCCAAGGACTTCTGGCTCACCACGACCAGGCTACAAGGTGGCGTACTGGTCGATCTGTTCTGAGCAGCGAAGCCGGTCTTGCGCAGGTCAGCGCCGTGCCTCCGACAACCCTCGCGTGGTAGCCTTCGGCCATGATGAACCGGTTGTTCCGCCGGGCCCGAACCCTGGGCGTGCTGAGCGCTACGGTGCTGACCGCGACGCTGGCACAAGCACAACAAGCTCCTCCGCCGACGACCACAGACACGGCTGCATCACCGACCGAGCCGGCACAGACACCCGTCGCTCCAGCGACAGCCGAGCCTGGTCCTGACTGGCAGCTGCTCGGGGGCATCGGTGGGCTCGTCGTGGGAGCCGGCTTCGCGGTCATGGGGCTCTACTCCTTCGTCAGGGTGAACGACATCGGCGACGATAACGACTTCATCGCCTACCAGTCCCGCATCCCGAGCGATCGGGACGCCTGCGACGCCGCGCGTGCTGGCGAACAGGTGTCGACCACCGGTCAACCTGACCCGAGCCACGTCGCCGACCTGTGCGACGAGGCCGATACGCTGCAAGTCATGCAGGGGATCTCCCTTCCCGCGAGCCTCCTCGCGGTGGTGGTGGGTGCAGTGCTGGTGGGCACCAGCGACACCTGGTGCAGCACCGGCGACAGCGCGCTACGGCTCGACCCTTGGCTCGGACCGAAGGGTGGTGGCCTCGGACTCAGCGCTCGGTTCTGATCAGAGCGCTCAACGCAACGGCCCAAGACACCGCCTGAGCTCCGGACAGGTGCGCTGCTTGGCCTCGCAGATGTCGAAGTTCTTGGCCTTGGTTTCGCAGCGCTTCATGCAACGAGCATCCGGCGCGGGCCCGCGCTCGCCGGGGATAGGCTCACCCTGTCGCGCCTCCAATCGACAGCGCGCCACACGGATGCAGGTCTTGCGGCACGAATCCTCACCGTTGCAACTCGGAAGCAAGAGGGCGGACACCACGAGCGGCCAGGCGATATGACGAGTCCACATCGGGCTATCATACTCTGCACTGCGGCAAGCGGCCGGCTTGCCGACGCTCTATCCCCAACCCTTGAGGTCGCCCCCCTGGCCCCTTAGAATCTGCAACCATCATGGACGACACCACCAAGCGCAAGGTGTGCGAGCTGGTCGCGGGGATCATCGCAACGGACAAGCAGCTCCACCCAGCTGAGCTCAAGTTTCTGCTCCGCACCTTTGACACTTTTGGCATTGGTGCGAGCGGCAACGACGAGGCAATTTGCCCAGCCGTCACGCCCCCTGAGGCCGCCCGGGCGATGAGCGATCTCCCTCCCGAGGTTCGGGACGAAGCGATGGAGTTGCTCATCAACACCGCAGTGGTGGACGGCAAGGTCGTCCCGGAAGAGGACGCCTTTCTCGCCGCGGTGGCGCGAGCCGCCAAGATCCCCGTCGAGCAAGTCCAGCAACGCACCGCCGAGGCACTACTAGCGCTGGAACAGAAGCCGAGCGAGGACCACTGACCCCGTCACGGTGACGGCGGCTTGCGGCCCTTTGGCTTGGCCAGCTTGTCGATCGGCACGACCCGTCCGCGACTGAGCAGGGCGCGGGTCGTCCGCCGCATCTTGATACCTTGACGGTCGTTGAAGGCCACCTTGGCCGGATCGTCTCGCCGATAGGACATGATGTTGTTGACCACTGAGCTGTGACCGTTGCCGAAGTAGTGGCCCAGCTCGTGACACAAGGTGGTGGGCATCGCACTGGCTGCAACGATGATGTAGTCCTTGCGCAAGTTGCGCCGCAGCCGCCAGCGCACGCCCTGGCGCATGAGGCGAGGATCGTCGACATCCCGCAACGACTTGACGATGAACACGTTGATGACCTGCTGCTGCACGTGTTCGGCCAAGCCGTCCCGATCCACCGCCGTCTCGAGCTTGGCCTGTCGCGCCGGCAATCTGCGACGACGAGCCTGCGCGACGAACACCCCATGGGGCTCGAGCAACCGCTGGGCTTCGCTCACCTGTCGCTGCAGCCACTCATCGCTCACCACCCCGGCCCCGTCGAGCTCGGCCACGGCGATAGACAACGGCACCGTCGGCAGCTTGGGCGGCAGCTTGGGCGGTGCCTTGGGTTGGGGCTGCGCGCCGAGCTTGGAGGTCAGTCCCAGGCTGCTGCAGGCCAGGACCAGACACAGCGCGCGGCGCGTCATCCCCATGGACCCAGGATGCCTCAACCCGAGTCACGAGGCCAACGGCGAGCAGGATGCCGACTGAGGCAGGCGCGCGGCGGCCTGCCCCAATCAGAGCTGACGGGTGACTTCGTCGTGCTCCGGAAAGCGCCCGGTCTTGAATTTATCCCACAGCGTCTTGCCGTCCGCGACGACCGTGAACTCCCCGGTCGCGCCGGGGACGATCCTCGTTTCAGCTCCGTTGTGAGCCTTGATCGCAGCCGCGAGACTCGCGGCGGTAGGCTGGTAGTTTCACTTGACGCAGTAACGGATCTCGATGTTCACGGGCTTCTCCGAAGGGGAAAGAACTACTGGGCAATCGACTTGAGATCGAGCATCTCTTCGGCGCTCGGTACGACGATCAGCTCGCAGCGCCGGTTCTTCTGTCGGCCCTCGGGCGTCTCGTTGTCGGCGATCGGGTCGTTGTCACCGAAACCGGCTGCGCTCCAGCGAGACACGGGCAGCGCGCCCTTGTCGGGACTGATGAGGTAGAGCAGCACCTGACGGGCCCGCATCAGCGACAGCCCCCAGTTGTCGTAGAACACGCCGCCACGCAGAGGCTTGTTGTCGGTATGGCCAGCCACCTGGTACTGCCGCGACCGCAACGAGGCGTCGCCATTGATGATGGCAGCAACCTTGCCGAGGATGTCATCGCCCTCTTTCTTGAGCTTGTCGCGCCCCGAAGAAAAGAGCACGTCGCCAGGCAGCGAGATGATCATGCGGTTGTTGCGAATCTTGACCTCCAACCCGAGGTTGGTCAGCTCTTGCAACTTCTTGCGGAGCCGCTCGAAGCGCTGCTTGATGCGCTCGAGCTGAGCGGCGCGACGCTTGTACTCGGCCAGCGCCTTCTCGCGCTCTTCCAGGGTGGTGCTCAGCTTGGAGAGCTCGGTGTTGCGCGTCGCCAGATCGGCGTTGAGCTTGCCGAGATCGATGCCCATCGACTCGAGGTCCGTGGCCAGCGCAGCGGCACGCCCCTGGGCGGCTTCGAGGTCGCCGCTGACCTGGGCCAGCTTGGACTCGGTGGCCTGGCTCTGCGCGACGAGGCGGTTGTATTTGTCCAGCTGCGCTTGCCACTCTTCTTCCGAGTAGCCACAGCCGCCTACCACGACCAAAGCGACCGCAGCCGCTGTAAGGGTCACGAGAGCATTCATCCAGTGCGTCCTGTTGCGCAGATTCATTCGCGATTCTCCTGATGGGTCGGGCCTCTCGCGACGCCGGCGGCGCAGCGAGGACCCAGGAGCGCTACCAAACCCTGGTCAACGCGGCAAGGTCGGGCGTGAGACGGGACGATCAGCGGTAGGAATATCGCTGCGAAGCTCGAGGCCCTCGAGGGTGAGCCCATCGATGACCACCAGCCGATCCGCCACGGTCTGCTCGGCCTGCGGGCCGAGCGCGGTGGTTTCATAGGCGAAGGCGAAACACCGGCGAGCGTGGCCGCCAAAGGCCAAGAGGTAGCCTGCGAGAGGCTCGCCTGGCGGGGAAGCCGCGAAGCCGACGTCGACCTGGGTGTCGAAATCTGCCGGCAGGTCCATCAGGCGACGATTGATCTCCCGCCCGCGCACCGGCAGGTCGCGGATCATTCGCACCCGCTCTTCGCAACGGGCACGGTTCATGTTCTCCCGCTCTCGCCACACCCGCACGATCAGGCTCGACGAGGTCGCCTCGTGTGCCATCACCAAGAAACTCGAGCGGTCGCGGACGAGGGTCCACCCCTTGCGGTCCGGCAAGGGCAAGCTGACCTGCAGTCGCTTCGACAGCACTCGGCGGTAGCGCGGCTCGCCAGGGGGCACGGGAAAGGCCGAGAGCTCGGCCGCCGGACCGGGAGCTTTTGGCGGCGCCACGGTCACCGCCGGCACCACCGGGGGTGGGCTCGAGGTCCCCAACTCGGGCCCACAAGCGACGAGCAGAACCGTAGCCGCGGCCAACGTCAGCTGGATAAGGTTCGATCCAGCCCGGCGCTGGTATGGGACTCGACTAGCCACAGCGGTCCGTCTCGCCCTTGCTCTACCACGCCTCCTCCACAGTCATCCACAGTTGCTCCCCAGGATGGCTGGACAAGCCACCGATCGACAGCAGCTTTTCCCCAGCCATCCCACAGAGCTGACATTAAATATCGGGCAGTTACGCGCAACTTCTCCCCAACTACTTGGGGAACACCACGCAGCCGCTCGGAACAGCCAGGGAATCAGGCCAGGCCCGCTTGATCATAGCGGGCGAGGATGTCGGTGGCGGCCACACCATCGATGCGCAACAGCGGCGGAAGCGCTGTCCTGCGATCGCCAGCTGAAGGGACTGGGTCACCCGTTGTGAGGCGGCGACGCGCCTCCTGTTGCTTGACCGAGACCAGGCGGCCAGGGAGGCCACGGGCAATTCGCGCGATGCGCTCCAGCTGTGCGGCATCGATGGGTGACGGACTGATCCCAGGCAGCTCTGCCATGACAACTCCAGGCTCGGGACAACGTCCTCGGAGCCACCTTGCCCCTGGCCAACTGCAGTCCTCGTGCCTGCTGACCTGATGCCACGGGAGCGACGATTTGGCCCAGTTTTCCACTTTTTCGCGGCGCAGCGCGGCATGGTTTGTGATATTTTAAGCTCACGAGCACTGGGGGGCGTAGACGACTTCGGTCTCCGTCGATGTCATCGGCGTGAGGCTAGTCGTTCGTCGCCGCGGCCAGAGGCTCCGCGCTCGAATCGACCAGATCCTGGCGAGCCCTCCGAGCGACCTGCCGCTAAAAAGGGCACAAGGCACCGAAATGAGTGAAGCAGATACCGGTGAAGCACGATGAGGCGAAGGCGACATCTTGGTGAGACGAAAGTGTGGCACGACCCGCATATGACGGCGGCCGGGCGACGTAAGGAACAGTCCGCGCAGCGTAGCGAGAGCGACGAGCAGCACCGAGCGAACCGGGGCCGCCGTCGCAAGGGCGAGACGGCAAGGCGGGCTGGTGCTCGCATCGTCGGGGGCCCAACGGGACCCACCGATCCTCGAGAGATCGAGCGCGAGGACCTGCTCGACCGGCTGCTTCGAGTCGAGGGGCGCCCGTCCATCACTAACGCCGCCAATGCCTTCGTCGAGGCAGGCTTCGAGTTTCCCCATACCCAGCAGGTCTGGCTTCAGCTGCTGGAGCACAAGGACGAAGAGCGGGTCGCCCAAGCCATCGAGCAGTTGACGGTCATCGTGGCTGACGAGCCGCTCGAGCGACGAGCGGTGCTCGAATCGCGCCTCCGCCGCATTGAAGAATACGCCGATGAGTCCGCGACCAAAGAGGCCGCCGCCGGCCTGCGTCGCATGCTCTCCACAGCCAAGGCCGAGCCCTCGACGACCCCGTCTTGACGCCATCAGCACCTGAGGCTGCCTGTGAACCGCCAAGAGTACGAGCGCACCTTTCGTGAGCTGCTGCGCAGCTACACCGAGCGGGCCGGCAATGAGAGCTGCATCGAGTGCCACGACTGCGAGCGCTGCACCGACTGCACGTTCTGCAGCCGCTCCGACCACCTGGTGCGCTGTCATTATTGCGTCGCGACTCAACAATCCATCGACTGCATCCATTGCCACCAGTCCCGTGACCTCATCAGCTGCACCCACTGCAATCACTGCGAGCGCTGTGCTCAATCGGCCTATCTCGAGCGGTGTGTCGATTGCGCCGACTGCAGCTACTGCTTCGGCTGCGTCGGGTTGAGTGGGAAGGAATTCCACATCCTCAACGAGCCCTACGATCGCTCGAGCTACTTCAAGTTGACTGCCCAGCTCGCCAAACAGCTGGGCTGACACCATGAGTGACCCCACTGACGAAGCCAGCGCCGCGGCCAGCGCCGAAGCCGTCGACAAGACCGTCGACGAAGCTGTCGCCAAAGCACTGTGGCGCAAGGTCACCGACGACTTGGACTCGGACGATGCGCACCTCGCGTTGGTCGATCACTTCCGCGGTCGCGGTGACCTCGGTAAGGCAGCCAAGCTCTACCGAGAGCACCAAGAAACGCTCGCTGCTGATGGGGATGACGAGGCCAAAGCGCAGATCGACAAGCGGCTCGGCGCCATCGCGATCTTGGCCGTAGCTCAGCTCGACGTCACCCGCAGCGAGGCCAAGCCGCCCAGCCTGGCGGTCAACTTGCTCATGGTGGTCCTGGGGCTCATCTGTCTCGCCGCCATCGCCGGACTGTTCAAGGCGCTGCTGTCGTGATGCAGGTCGCCTGGTGCTGTTCGCCCAGGCCTGCAGGTGACCGGCCCGCGCGCTGACCAGCCAGCAGCCCGACCAGCGGTCGACGTGGCGAGTGACTCATGGAACGCTGGGCTCATGCGCATTCTACCCTGCCCTCTCCAATGGCTCGGTACCGCGATCATACTGGGCCTCGCCCCAGCGCTCGCCAGCTGCGACCAGGCCCCCCCGCCCGAGCAGAACGAGGTCATGGGTACCACCGTCGAGATCCAGCTCGATGCGAAGCTGCGACATGGCAAAACCTACGAGCTAGTGTTTCGCGACAAGGTAGTCCCTTGGGGCGGCGACCTCAGCCCCCTTGCGAAGCTCGAGCTGGGAGCGGAGGAGTATCTCGTCGACCAGATCTCGAAGCTCGGCATGCGCATCGATACAAACTGCGGACCGGAGACGATCCCGGTTGAGCTCAGCTGGCAAGACAAAGCCACCGAGCGACGCAGACGGGTGGAGACCGGCGGCAAAGCCCGCGCCATTCTGTCTCTCGCCAAGCCGGCACCCATGCCTCGTGTCGTCTACCTCGACAACCATGGCGGCAAGGAGGCCGCCGTCACCATCGGAACGACCTCGGAGAAGGTCGCCGCCGGCAAACTAGCCCGTATGGAGTTCCGCACAGGAAGCTGCGACAAGGCATTGACCGTGACGCTAGAAGGCAAGGTAGTGGGGGAGCTGCCCAAAGAGCCCAAGAAGTCCCGCGCAGGCGTGCAGGCCCCTTCGGTCGTCGATCTGAATGGTAGGCATTGTTATCAGGTGCGCACCCACGTCTATGCCGACGCAAAGCATGCCCGCAACGCGGCAAATTTGAAGCAGACTCCAGATGAAATGCTGCCGAAGCAGCGGATCGTCGAAGCGCCCGGCGTGGCGCACATCCTCGAGGTGCCGCCGGAAGCGAAGAAAGGCTACACCGGTATTTCCAAGGTGAAGGTGCTCGAGCGACGTCTCTGCACGCCCCGTCGGACCAGCGGCCACGGCTGATCGACCCAGTTTGCCGCCACGCCACAACGCCTGCACCACTCCTACTCAGTGCAGCCCATACCCCTCAACGAGCAACCACCCCGGCCCGACCTCGGCTCCCGAGATGCGCCAGCGCCGACGGGCTCGTCAGCAGTCGTCAACGCCAGCTCGCTTCCACTCACCGCCGAAGATCAGGTTCCAGGTAGGCCGGCCATGCACCGGAACGTTGATGGATAAGATGCCGAGAGCTCCCTCAGGAGGAGCTCCCTTACGGCTCGCTCGATCCATGATCTGTCCCACCGTGCAGCGCACCTTCCCCAAGGTCTTGGTGGAGCAGAAGTCGCTGCTCTGACCAGCGGAAGTTACGCCGGTGCTTGCCACACGGACGTATGCGCAGGTGTCCCCCTGCCGAGCCCTCACGTAGTACACCGCGGAAGCAGTGATCGTCGTGATGTCCATCAGGCCCTGATGATTGAGCCCGTTTGCCGACACCGACATGAGCACTGGGTCGCGGACGTGCTGTTGAGCAAAGGAAGCAGCACGGGGAGCGAAGGCGATGGGATCGAAACGCTTGCGATCGAGCTTCGGGCCCGCCGGGTTGGATGGGGGCAGACCGTGGTCACCGCCCGCTTTCTTGCGCTTGCCCCCAGTCGACTTTCGTGAGCTGGCTCGTTCGGATGGGCGCGCCGTCGACTCGGTCGACTCGCTAGTGCCAGCGACCGCCAGCCAGAGTGCTCCGGCCGCAAGCCCGACGCCCATCGTCCCGGCGAGAACCCAGGGCCAGCGGGCACCGCGCGGGCCAGGCTTGGCAGCGACCACTCCGCTGGCGTAGCCGATGGGCTGTGGGTGAGCGATGGGTTGCCCCTCGGCAGTGACGCCCGGCGCAACCCACTCAGCCGCCGCAGCCGCCGCAGGCGCCGCTGCCACCGTTGCCACTACAGGCACCGCTGCCACTGCAGGCGTCGCGGTCGGCTGCACCGCCGCGGAAAACTGAGCGGCAGCTTCCCTCACCGACCCGAAGCGCGCCGCAACGTCAAGGGCAAGGGCGCAGCGGAACCAATGGTCGAGCGCTGGCGGCACGCCAGTCTGCACCGTGCTTGGTGGATGAAACGCCGCCGTGCAGA
The DNA here is from genome assembly GCA_030590865.1 of Myxococcales bacterium. Taxonomy (GTDB): domain Bacteria; phylum Myxococcota_A; class Polyangia; order Polyangiales; family Polyangiaceae; genus JAPYTK01. Next base: position 11,457 of record JAUVCD010000070.1, read on the forward strand.
TGGACATGCAGAGCGACGGCATCGTGTCGCCATCGAAGGGGAGGCGGCCTGTGATGGCCTGGTAGGCCACCACCCCAAGGGCCCAGATGTCGGTACGAAAATCGGTGTTCCTCGACGAGAGCAACTGCTCAGGACTCATGTAATGCGGGGTGCCGACAATGGCACCCGTGGCGGTCAGCGCTGCCGGCGGCTGATTCGCCGGCGGCTGGGCAGCCTGACGAGCGTGCAGGTCCATGAACTGGTCGGTGGCCAACTCTGAGTGAGCGGCAGTGGCGGCTAGCGCAGCGCTCTCCGCAGAATACAGCTGCTTGGCAATACCAAAGTCGAGCACCTTCACGAAGATCTCGTTGAACGGCGCAAGCAGGAAGATGTTGCCGGGCTTCACGTCCCGATGCACCAGGCCGCCGTCGTGGGCCACGCTCAGCGCCTTGGCACTCTGGGACAAAATCTCGGCGGTCTCCACGAGCCCGAGCACCCCCTGTCGCGCCAGGCGCTCGGCCAAGCTCTCACCTTCGAGAAGCTCCATGACGATGTAGGGTGTCCCGTCACCCATCACCCCGTGGTCGAGCATCTGCACCACGTGGGGACTCTTGATGCTCGCCGCAGCCTTCGCCTCCTGTTCGAACCGGGCCAGGCTGGTGGGATCGGTCTTCCAGCGCTCAGACGAGATGAACTTGACGGCCACCTCCATGCCGAGAGTGAGGTGCTCAGCAACCCATACGGCCCCCATGCCGCCCTGGTCGAGCGGACGGATGAGCCGAACGTTGTTGGAGACCTGCGTGCCTGGCGACAGTCCCATCCACTCCGAGCCGCTCTCCCCCATGGGCGCAGCCTAGCAAATCACCGAAGCGCCGGGGCGCAACTCTGAGCTAAGACCCCTCTGGCCCGGCGGCTTCGGTTTCCGCGCGTCCTCGTCTGAATACCACACAGAAGTTGTTGCTCGGCATCGAGACCAGCTCGACGAAGCTCAGCCCGGCGGCCTCGGCTCGACCGGTCACGGCCTCGAGATCTCGAACGCCCCAGGCTGGGTTGCGGGCCCGCAGATCCTCGTCGAAAGCCTGGTTGCTCCGAGTCGTGTGTTGCCCGCCGATGCGATAGGCACCGTAGGTCACCAGCACGCCGGCGGGTGCCAAAGTTCTCCCGGCGCCACGCATCAAGCCCTCGGTCACCTCCCAGGGAGCGATGTGCAGCAAATTGGCGCAGAACATCCCCTGCACCGGCTCCACCGGCCAATCATCCTCGGTGACGTCGAGGCGCATCGGCTCGAGGAGATTGTCGACCGGATCGTGATGCCGCCACGACGTGATGCTCGCGAAGCTACCCTCGTCACGCTCCGAAGGCTGCCAGATGAGTCGCGGCAAATGCTTGGCGAAGTACCAAGCGTGTTGCCCGGTCCCGCTGGCCAACTCCAACGCCATACCCACCGGCGGAAACGCGCGACGCAGCACCTCCAGGATCGGCTCCCGATTCCGCGTCGCGCTGGCGACGACCACTCGCCCATCCGCTGCTTTGCGCTGACCCATGGCTTCGGCGGAGCTCGACCCAACGGCTATCGCCCGCGACCGCCCCCAGTCAGTGCAGCCCGTACCCCTCGGCGAGCATCGTCGAGTAGAGGTTGCACATCACGTGGAACACCACCGACGCGCCGATCCCCCCGGTGCGAGCCCGCATCCACCCAAAGAGCAGGGCAGGAAAGAACACGCCCAGCCGGCTCGGGTGCGGAATGGTGAGCAGGTGCCCAACGGCGAAGATGGCGGCGCCAAGCAGCCAACCTAGCCCGACCTCGGCTCCCAAGATGCGCCAGCGGCGACGAGCCCAGCGGCCGTCGAGAGCGGACTGCAGAAAACCGCGGAAGAAAGCTTCTTCCGGCAGAGCAATCACCAACAGTTGGCCGAGCACTCGGTTGTGAAAGTCACTTGGGAAGGTCAGCGCAAAGGCCCCAGAGACGTTCCACCAGAGCTTGAAGCCAATCCAGAAGGGCGGAAAGAAGATAGCCGCCATCAAGAGCGCCCAGCCAAACGCCCGCAGCCCGTCCCCAGCCAGGCGGCGTGCCGCCAAGGCTACCGGCTCGGTCAGCCCCCCGAGGGCCAGACCGTAGGCTCGCACCGATGCAACATCGCCCCGCAGCGCCATCCACCAAGTCGCCACCAGAAAAGTCACGCCAACCGCTGTGTTGGCGTGCTCCTCTGGCACCAGGTGAGAGGCCAGGGTGACCACCACGGTGGTGGCCAGAGCCACCAGCAGGCTCACGGTCACCGATGGCCAGCTGTCGACGCTGACCGCTCCAGCCGCCGCTTGCCCAGCGGTGAGCGTCCCCTCGCCGTTGGACGCCGTCGCAGGCTCCTGGGGTTGTTCCTCTTCAGACTGCCGCGGGAGTTTGCTCAAGCCTTCCCGGTCTGCGCCAGCCGCGCCTGCTGCTGCTGCAGGAACTGGGCAACCAGCTGGGAGCGCTGAATGGCAAACTGCTTGACCTCTTTGTTAGCCGAGCCGGCGAGGGCGTTGAGCAGCTTGGTCACCTTTTCGATCTGCCGCGTCTGGAAGAGGGCCTCGAAGTAGTTGTTCGCCAGGTGCACGTTGTTGCTCATCTTGCTCTCGTGCTTGCTGAGCAACTCTACCACCGCCGGGAGATCGCTCGCCTGGCCGTAGAGGGCCGAGAGACACAACAGGGCCACCGGGTCATCCGAGTTCGCATCGACGCCCCGCTTGGCAAAGTCGATCGCCTTGGGGCGGGTGTCTTCGCTATTGGCGTAGAAGCCCTGCACCGCCACCCAAGGCGCCGCATTCTTCTTCCCCTCGGCCTTCTCTTCGACCGCTGCGATGGCCTTGTCCTCACCATCGGCCTCCCGCACGCTCTGAAACAGATAGGCCCAGGCGTCGACGCAACCGGCGTCCTTCTCCAGCGCCTGGTCGACGTGCTCGCGCTCCGCACCATGGTCGCCCTTCTTGCCAAATAGACGCGCCAGGTGGAGAGGTGGGTAAGGGCTGTTCTTGATCAGGTTGGCCGCTCCCTTGAGCGTACCCTCTGCCTTGTCGAGCTTGTCCTGTTGGAGCTGCGCAATGCCGAGCGCCAGCCAGTCGTCACCGGTGCCGCCCTTGGCCACCAGCTTGGACAGCACTTGCTCAGCCTTCTGCAGCCGCTGGTGCTTGAGCAACTCTTGGGCAAAAACCCGCGCGCGGTTGAGGTCCTTGGGGTTCTCTTTCCAGTGCTTCTCGAGACCGGAGAGCAGATCCTCGAGCCCGATGGCGATGGGCCGCCCCTGATCGTCCTGCACCTGCACCGCCGGGCCATTGAAGCCGAGCAGCGTCCACATCTGCTCCGGGGTCACCGCCATAGGCCCCTTCTCGAGGTTTTCCTTGAGCTCGTCGGTGGGCTTGTTGATGGGAATCACAACCATCGCGTTCGGCGGTAGGCCGTGTTGGAACGCCGTTGCCGGCGCGACGATTGCCGCTCCGCCCTGGATCTGCAGCCCTTGAACCGCCCCTGCTGCCGGCTTCTGTTGTCCGTTGCCCGAAGTCATGATTGCTCCCTCGTTGCTCGCTCTGCCTCGCGTTGCTACCGCTCGTGCGGCGCACTCCCACGGGGCCGCGGAAGGTAGCAGGCAGACCGAATCTCGGCAATGCCGGACCGCAGGGCTGTGGGCCCAGCGGCGCTACAGGATACCGGCGGCACGACGGCATTCAAAAGCCGCATCGCTGGCCCAGAAGTGCAACAGATCCGTCACCGTGACCGAGCCATGGACCAGCGCCGCACCCTCGACGTTGGGGAGAGTCGCACCGGTCCGCCGCAGCGCTGCAATCGCCGCGGGCAAATCATTGGCCACTAGCGCCGCCGCTCGGGCTGACGTGAGCTCCACGGTTTGTCCCCACCGATCGAAGTCGACAGCCGGCTCGGTGAGCAGCTGGGCTGCGGCTTGCTCGAGCGCCTTACGATTGCGCCTGGATAGCGCCTTGATGAGACGCTTGTGCAACCGCGTGAGCTCGTCCTGGGTGTAGCGATCGGCGCCATAGCCAGGCGCTACGCCTTGCAGCGCCGCCGCGACCAGCCGACCCAGCTCGCGGCGCCCGAGGGTGACGACCGGGTGCATGTCCCGAGCCAGCAGGGCAAATGCCCGGGCTACGATGAACACCCGTTCGGCGAGGGGAACGTCGGAGACGAACTGGGGCACCATGATGGCGGGGGGCTGCCCCACCTCAGCCACGACGTCCGTGGTCGGCGACCCATGGATGTAGAGGTCGTAGTCGGTGACCCCGAAGGCCTTGGCCAACTCATCGCATAGGGACCGCAGTGGATGGTCCGCTCGCTCGGCGATGCGGTCGCGAGAGCTCACCCCGTAGCTATCGAAATCAGGGGGATAGAGCTTCGCGATGCCCTCGCTGATGATGGTGAGCAAGGTCTCTATGCGAGTCTCCTCCCCTTGCTCGCCGGCGCTGATGGCCTGCAGCGCCGCTCTATCCAACGAGTCGGGCTGGGCCCACCCTGGACGCACGCGGCGTTGCTGAGCAATCTTGGTCTCTTTGTCCGTCCCAACACCGAACACCAAGAGAGGAGCCAGCACGACGCCGGCCTCAGGTAGACGACCGGCCTCGTGGTAACACCGCGCCATCCCACGCCACACCTCCTCATTGGTGAGGTCAGTGGCCAAGATGCGACGATACTCGGCGACCGCCTCGTCGACTCTACCGGTGGCGCCCAACCGATCGGCCAGCTCCCGCTGCAACACCAGGTCGTTGTCACAAGCGGCCAACCCCTCCCGCAACGTCGTCATCGCCTCCTCGACCAGCATCAAGACTTCATGCTGGGTGCGCGCCAGTGCCAAGTAGGTATCCTGGGGCTGCGGATCGGTCAGCTCGCCACGTTGCACACCGCGCAAATGGGACTGGAGGGCTTCGACGTAGCGCTCCCAGGGTTCCTCGTCGCCCAATAGCTTCTTGTATTCCGCGGCCGCTGGGCCGCTGGGCCCCTCGATGGCGACCGCCTTGCCGAGCAACTCAGCAGCTTCGCGCTTCCGCCCATCGAGCAGCTCGATCTGCCCGAGAGTGAGCATGGCGGCCGCTTGCTCGGTGGGTGGGCCCGCGGTGTCGAGCAGGCGGGCCGCCGTGCTCCGCGCCCCAGCCTGATCCCCAGTGCGCCCATAAAGAACAGCGAGCTGCGCGAGGGCGTCTCGTTTCCCCGGATCGAGCTCGACGGCCGCCTCGAAGCTCGCAATGGCAGCCTTTGGGTCATCTAGATGTTCAGCATAGAGACCGCCAAGATGGAGCTTCAGCTTCGCCAATTGCTTGGTCGACGGACCGAGCTTCACCGCCTGCTCGAAGGCCTTGACCGCCTCGGACCATTGTCGATTGCGCCGATAGAGATCGCCTAGCAAGCCCAGTGTGGCCCCATCCTCGCGCCCCGACTTCCGCGCCCTATCGAGAACGGCCACGGCCGCCCCCAGGTCGTCCTGGTCGTCGGCGTAGAGCCGCGCCACCGTGCACCACAATAGACTGCTCCGATCGGCCTGTTCGGCCGAACCGGCTGCCAGGGTCAGCAGCTTGATCAGCCGGTCGACCTCTTCGGACTGGCGCAACAAATCGGTGAGCAAGCGAGCAGCCGGCACGTTGTCAGGCCACCGTTCGAGCGCCAGTTGAGCATCCTCGGCGGCGCCCACAGAATCGCCGAGTTGGTCCAACCTCACATGAGCGCAACGAGCCAGCAGGTTGGCGGCATGCTCGCCCCCGTGGGTCCAGCTCGCCTCACGACGGAGCGCTTCCACAACACCACTCGCGTCTCCCAAAGCCGTGGCCGCGCGCCCCAAGCCGACAATGGCCGCGATGCTCTCGCCGTCGTTGTCGAGCGCCGCCCGATAGGCCTTCATCGCCTCGTCCGGGCTGGCGACCTCGAGCGCCCTCCCGAGCCGAACGTGATGGGTCGCCGCCACCGCCGGATCGGCGTGGGCATCAGCACAGCGTGCGTCCACCTCGGCCAGCAAGGACAGGTCATCGGTGCTCAACGCCAGCCGCTCGAGAGCGACTAGCGCTCCCAAGTGGGTGGCATCGAGAGACAGAATGGTGGTCAGGGTCTTCCTGATGGTCGCAACGTCTCCAACGCCATAGATCTCGCACAACCGGGCCCGCTCTTCGAGGGCGGCAATACGCGCCTGATCGTCGGTCAAGAGCTCGGCCTGGTCAGCGTATAGAGTCGCCAGCCGCCCCCAGGCGCCCACCCTCCGATAAAGCGCTTCGAGCGCGACGAGGGCGCCCAAGTGGTCAGGCTGGTGGACCCGCACTTGCTCATAGGCCGCCACAGCACGGTCGGGCTGCCCGGTCAGGTGGCGAGCGATCTCAGCGGCTTGGACCAGCGCCTCGATAGCAACCCTGGGATGGGCGGCGCGCTCCGCCTCGGCCTCCAGGTCATCGGCCAGCTTCTGCCACGCGCTGAGCCGGGCGCGCACTCGCGCCAGCGCATCGCGGGCCACTTGGTGACCTGGCACGGCATCGAGCGCGCGACCATAGGCCGCCTCGGCTTGGCCCAGTTGCTGGAGGTGAACCTCCTGGACCTCACCTAAGCGACAGGCAGCAGCGGCACGATCCGCTTGAGTCGTCCCACAGGACAGCTCGGTCTCCAGCACCTCAGTGAGCCCCTGGTAGTCCTCCTGCCGCTCCAACTGGTGGGCCAAGGCCCGCAGCGACGGACCGTGTTTGGGATCGAGCTTGATGGCCCGACGGTAGAGGGCAACGGCCTTGGCTGGGTCGCCGAGCTGCTGCTCTTGGAGCTCTCCGAGTTTGTAGAGCAGCGCCACTTGGGCCGGTCCCGAGGGGGCGAGCTCGAGCTCCCGGTCGTAGACACCCATGAGATCTTGATGGCGGCCCAACTGATGGTACAGCCGGCCTAGACTCGACAGCGCCGGGGCAAAGCCTCCGTCGATCTCCAACACCCGACGGAACCGCAATACCGCAGCCTCCCGATCTCCCAACGAATCGGCCAAGACCTCGCCAGCCCGCTGCAGAAGTGCCACTTGGCGAGCCCGCTCGGGAGCTAGGGCAACCTCCTTTTCGAGTGCATCGACCAGATCGGCGTGCCGGTACGCACGCTCAGCCGCACGCTGCAACGCGTGGATGGCGCCGAGATGATCCGGCCGGCGCTCGAGCACCCGACGGTACGCGTGGAGTGCCTGCGTTGGATCCCGTAGCGCCTCTTCGAAAAGCAACCCGATCCGGAACAGGTAGGCGATCACAACCCCCTTGTCGCTCGCCCCGTCGATACCTCGCTCGTAGAGCTCGATCAGCTCTCGATGCCGGCCGGCCTCGGCATAAAGCCGGGTCAGAGCCTTGAATGACCCATCCAACCCAGGCGCCAAGCCAAGCGCCAAAGCGTGCTGTTCCATCGCCTCATCGACCCGTCCGAGCCGGGTCTCGAGGATCTGGGCGATCCGCTCGTGGGCAGCGGCACGGCGCGCGCTACTTTCGGTCGCCTCGGCCACCTCGCGGTGCAAGGCGATCAGTGGCTCCCAACTCTGAGCGCGCTCCAGCAGTGGATCGAGGGCCGTCAACACCGGCACATAGGCTGGGTCAATTTGTAGTGCCGCCTGGTACCAGTGCGCAGCGCCCTCATCGTCACCAAGCTGTTGCTCGTAAATCCGCCCAACGCGATGCAGCAGGCCGAGCCGGTCGCGACCGTCGGAGATGGTTTCGACCCGTCTGACGAGCACCCGGGCGAGACGCTCGTCCTCACCTGCCGCCTCGTAGAGGTGAGCGAGCCGATCGAGCACCAGAGCTTCGCCAGCAGCCGAACCGTCCGACGGGGAGGGTTCCTTGGCCCGAGCCATCGCCTGGGCCAGGGCCACGGTGGCCTCATCCCGATTCCCCAGGCGCTCGGAGTGGATGTGACCGATCTGGTAAAGGGCCAGCGCCGCCTGGGCCGGGTCGGTCGCCTCATCGGCCTCCTCTTGCAGCACCGTGATGAGGTCACGCCAGCGCTGCCGATCATAGAGCAGCCGCTTGAGCGCTCCCCGAGCACCTGAGACGTCGGAATCGAGCCCCAAAGCGTGCTGGTACAGCTCGATAGCCTGGTCGACCTGCTCGAGGCGCATCTCGAGCACTCGCGCCCGTTCGACAATCAGAGCCGCCCGCTGGCGGTCGTCATCAAATACCGCATTGGCGGCCACCTCGTGGGCATCGGCCAGCTCGGCCCACTGCTCGGCATGAGCCTCGGTTTGTACCAGCGCCTTGGCATAAGTCGGGCAACCTGGGTCGAGCTCGACCGCTCGGGCGTACCAGGGTCGCGCACCGTCGGCGTCACCGCCAATGTCCTCCAGCGCCCGCCCTTTGGCATGGGCCAGCCGCGCCTGGCGGCGGGGCTCGTCAGTCACCCGGATCTCGGCGTCGAACATGATGCCGGCGCCTTTGATCTTCCGGCGCTGCAACATCAACCGGCGGGCACCTTGAATGGCAGGCAGATGGTCAGGGAGTCGCTCCAGGGCCTGCTTGAAATGCTTGAGCGCCTGGGCCGAGTCCCCAATGACGCCAGCGATGGTGCAGTGGAGCCGCGCCGCCCGCGCGGGATCTGGCTCGCCGTCCAGCTCGCGCTTGCAGGTCTCGATGAGCTGTCGATCTACCTCGCCGGCCCGATCGCGCTCTGGTGCCACAGCTGCAGCCGGCGGCGACCCAGCCGAGACCGGCGCTGGCCCAGCCGAGACTGGCGCTGGCGTAGGCGAAGCCGGCGGCGGGACTGACGGCGGCGGGACTGACGGCGGTGGGACTGACGGCGGTGGGACTGACGGCGGTGGGACTGACGGCGGCGGGGCTGACGGCGGTGGGACTGACGGCGGTGGGACTGACGGCGGCGGGACTGACCGCGACGGAGGCGGCGGGACTGACGGCGACGGAGGCGGCGGGACTGACCGCGGCGGGACTGAGCGTGGCGGGGGCGGCGGCACCGAGCGCGGCGGATGAGGTTTCGACCGTGGCGGGGGCGGCGGCGGCACCGAGCGCGGCGGCGCCGACGGATCTGCGCCCGGTCGCCGGGGCGGCGGCGGCACCGAGCGCGGCGGCGCCGACGGATCTGCGCCCGGTCGTCGGGGCGGCGGCGGCACCGAGCGGGGCGCGCCTTGCTCACTTCCCGGCCCGTTCCCACGAGGGCGAGGAGGCGGGACCGTGCGGCTCGAACGAGGCGGCGGGGTCGACCCGCCTGGTCGCGGCGGCCGGCGCGGCGGCGATGGTTGCTTCTGTCCTTTCGCCATCGGCGCCTCAGGGTTCGAGAAGCCCCTCGGCTTGAGCCCAGAAGCCCTCCTGGGGAATGCCGTAGTCCAGCTTGACGATGGTCATATCCGCAGTGCTCACCAGCGCGTTGGCCGGAAAGGTGTCAGTACGGAAGGCCATCTGGTTGACCGGATCGAGCACCGCCGCATAGTTGACGGCGAACTCGTCGACCCACGAGTCTAGGTCGGCAAAGTCTGCCGGCTCACCGATGCTGGCGCTCTCGACCACGATGACCATGAACTCCATCCCCCGGGGCTGGAGCTCGGCAT
>JAUVCD010000117.1 GCA_030590865.1 Myxococcales bacterium
CTGCCGACCATCATGCCACCGCTGACTGATGAGGAGTCGCTCGCCGTCACCTCCATTCACTCGGTAGCCGGGGTACTGCGCAGCGAGGACGGCCTGGTGCGCGATCGGCCTTTCCGGGCCCCCCACCACACGGTCAGCGCCGCCGGGCTGCTCGGCGGGGGAGCGCCGCCCCGTCCTGGTGAGATCTCATTGGCTCACCACGGCGTCTTGTTCCTCGACGAGCTGCTCGAGTTTCAACGCCACGTGCTCGAGGGCATGCGCCAGCCGCTGGAGGATGGCACGGTCACCATCTGCCGGGTGCACTCGCGGGCGACCTTCCCTGCCCGCCCTTTGCTCGTCGCTGCGGTCAATCCCTGTCCCTGTGGCTATGCAGGCGATCTCCACCGCCGGTGCAGCTGTAGCCCGCAGCGGATTCGCACCTACCGCAGCCGACTCAGCGGGCCGCTCCTCGACCGCATCGATCTGCATCTGGTGCTGCCGCCCGTATCCCTGGACGATCTCGAGTCGACCGAGCAAGGAGAGCCCTCGGCACCGGTGCGCGACCGGGTGACGACAGCCCGACAGAAGCAGCGTGAACGCGCTCAGGCTGGTGCGGCGAGCACACCTTACAACGCTACGCTCACCCAGCTCGATCTCGATCGGGTGGCGCCGGTTGATGCGCCTAGTCGCAAGCTACTGCGACAGGTGGTCAACCAATACGGCCTGACCGCTCGGGCCTACATTCGACTGCGACGCATTGCCCGTACCGTGGCCGATCTGGACGGCAGTGATGCCGTCAAGGACCGCCATTTCGCCAAAGCGTTCCAAGCTCGGTCACTAGATCACGACGCCGCCAAGATGCTGGCCCAGGCGAGCTGAGCACCAAGCCTGTGCGGGCGGCGCACACTGCGTCGGCCGTCCACCCTACCCCACCCAACCCAACCAGAGGTCACCATGAACAAGGAAATCCAGCAAGTAGTCGCCGACATCATCGGCAACGTCGAGAAGCGTTTCGGCAAAGGCGCCATCATGGCGCTAGGGGATGAGCTTCCCGACCAAACCATCGACGTCATTAGCACGGGCTGCATCGCCATTGACGAAGCTCTCGGGATTGGTGGCTATCCTCGCGGGCGCATTGTCGAGGTGTTCGGGCCTGAATCATCTGGCAAGACGACCCTATGCCTTCACGCCATTGCAGAGGCCCAGAAGGCCGGTGGCGTCGCAGCCTTCATCGACGCCGAACATGCCTTCGATCCCGGCTATGCCAAGAGTATCGGCATCCAGCTGCCTAATCTGCTCTTGTCCCAGCCTGACAGCGGCGAGCAGGCGCTGGAAATTGCCGAAACGCTCACCCGCTCGGCAGCCATCTCGGTGGTGGTCATCGACTCGGTAGCAGCCTTGACACCGCAAGCCGAAATCGACGGCGACATGGGAGATGCTCACATGGGTCTTCAGGCCCGCTTGATGAGCCAAGCGTTACGCAAACTGACAGCCATCTGTCACAAGACGGACACCACCCTGATGTTCATCAACCAGCTCAGACAGAAAATCGGGGTCGTCTTCGGCAACCCCGAAACGACGACCGGTGGCAATGCCTTGAAGTTCTACGCCAGCATACGGCTCGACGTCAGGCGCATTGGGCAGGTCAAGAATGGCGACGGCGCCATTGGCTCACGCACTCGGGTCAAGGTGATCAAGAACAAATGTGCTCCACCGTTCAAGCAGGCCGAGTTCGACATTCGCTGGGGCATCGGCATCGACAGCGCCGCCGACTTGCTCGATCGGGGCGTCGATCTCGGCGTGATCGACAAGCGGGGCTCCCACCTATCCTTTGGCGCCGAGCGCCTGGGCCAGGGGCGTGAGCGGGCACGGGAAACCATCGTCGCGACTGAAGCGCTCGCCTTGGCCATTCGTGACGCCGTCACCGCCGCTAGCAGCTCAGCCGGCACTGGGGCCGGCACTGCAGCGGACACCGTGGCACAAGCGTGAACGGCCCAGACTGCGCTTTGCGGCCGACTGATTCAACTGACCAAGTGAACCAACTGAAGCAACGACATAACAACAGGAGAACGTGGACATGGCTAATGGAATGAACAAGGTCTTTCTGCTGGGAAACCTCGGAGGGGATCCTGAGCTCAAACACGCGACGGGAGGGGCTCCCTATCTGCGCCTCCGAGTGGCGACCAATGATGGCTACCTCGACAAGGAGCAGGTGTGGCAAGAGCGAACCGAGTGGCACACCGTCACCTTGTGGGGAAAGCGGGCCGAGCCGCTCTCCCGGCTCCTGAGCCAGGGATCACGAGTCATGGTCGAGGGCAACATTCGCACCTCGAGCTACGAAAAGGAGGGGAGCACCCACTACTTCACCGAGGTGAAGGCACGGGAAATCTACCTGGCGGGTTGGGGCCGAGACGCAGCCGCTAGCCAGCGGCGAGACGACCCGACTCCGCGGCCGCTCGATGACTCGAGGTCCGCTGGCGGACGAGAGGTGGCGGCGACCGCCTGATCGCAACGGCCTGACCGCAACAGAGCAAGCGGGGTTGGGGCCTTGGAGGTCGCTTTCAACGAAGCGAGGCCCCAGCGCAATGACGCGCGGGGCCTCGGAGGGGGCAAGCTTGGCGAGCGCTGGGGCGTGCTAGCCCTGGCAGCCGACTAGCCGCTCTTCTTCTTGTCCGACGAGCTCTTCTTCTTGCTCGACGACTTCTTCTTGTTCGTCTTCTTGCTCGACTTCTTCTTTCCCGACTTCTTCTTGCTGGCCTTCTTCTTCTTCTTCTTCTTCTTCTCGACGCCACTGATCTCGATGATCAGCCGCTTACCCTTGGCCTTGGCGACGAAGGGCGGGACCTCGCCCTTGAATTGCACGTTAATTTCGGCGCGGTCCGGGTAGTTGACGACGCTCACGTCGGCCAGACGCTTGTCGCGGCGGGCCAGACCGGCGGCCGAGGAGATCGACTTGCGGCCTGGGACCAAGATCTTGAAGCCTGTGGCGGTCTCGGTGCCCGAGATACCGTCGAGCTTGGCGTCGAGCTTGAGGCGCAGAACCGTGGGGTTGTGAATCTCGCCCATGCCCCACTCCTTGTCGAGGTGCATGGTCTTGGCCTTGCTCGGCTCGTCGGCAGCGCCGTCATTGGCAGCGCCGGGATCGGCGTTCGGGTCCGGCGGTACCGGAACAGGCTCAGTGGTGGACAGTGGTGTCGCCCCAAAGAGCGGCACGTTAGCCGTAGCAATGGCACCACCCTGGATGGGGTTGCCCATAGGGTTGCCGGCGTTCGGATTCGCCGGTGCTGCGGCGGCCAGAGCGGGCATGCCGGTGCCAGAGGCAGCCACCGAGCCGTCTTTGCCGACGACCTGCCGAGTGCTCAGGTGGCTCGCACCGAAGTAGATGGCCAGGACGGCCATGATGCCCAGTACGGCGCCGAAGACGGTCCGCTTGCGATTGTTGGGAGGCGGTTGGGGCACCGGCTCGGGCGATGGGTCTGAGGTCCGCTGATCGCGAATCAGGCGACGGCCATCGGACCGCAGGACACCGGATGGGGGCTCGGCGGTGGTGCGCACCGGCGCGCGGGCGGCTCGGGCGTCCCGCTTGGCCTGGCGACGGGCCACAATGGAGGTCACCAGCTTGCCCAAAGCACCCTTAGCTCCAGCGCCAACCGACGCCAGCGACGGGCCGAGCTTGCGAGCGATCTGTCCCACCCGCGCCGCAGCCACACGGGTGACCGGCGGCGGGCTCTCGGAAATCTCGGTGGGATCGTCGTTCTCGACACTGGCCTGGGCTTGCGCCTCCGGCGCGCCGGCATAGCTGTCCCGAGGCTCAGGCTCGGCGAAATGGCGTGGCGCAGGTCGTTCTGCCGCCGGAGCAGCTGAGCTGACCGCTGCCGACGAGCCACGGAGGCTGGGGGTCTCGTCGAGCGGGTACTCCTCGGCATCGGCCGACTCGTTGTCGATGATCGCCGGCTCGGGCGTGGTCTCCTTGGGCGCCGCAGCGTAACGCGGTGGCAGGCCGCCACGCACTTGGTAGGGTGCGGTGGTGAGGTCGTCGTCTGGCGCCGCTGCGGCCAGCGCCGGCTGGCTCTCATAGCTGAGAGCCACCACCAGCTGGGGAATGTTGGTCTCAGGATCGATGTCCACGCCGACGTGCTCGATGTGGGCAACGCGGCTACCGCCTTGCTCGACGTCTTCCAGCTCGATGCCCCGACCTACCCGCAGAAATTCGAGGTTCGAGCCCACCAGGACCTCACCTTGGGCCACGTCGCGCACCCGCGCTCGCATGGGCGAGCCGAGCCCCTGAATGTGGAGCCTGACTCGCGACCCAGGCAGCGCTCCTTCCGGATCGTCTGGCTTAGCTGCCACCTCGTCCTCCGGCCCTGGCGCGCACATGTCCTGCAGCAGGAAGAGCGCATCTTGGTCGAGGCCGGTGAAGCGCACCCCGAACTCGCCGCCCCGTTCTTCTGAGTTGCACCAGGCGACCTCACCCTCGGCGACGATCTGACCGCCGAAACCGTCGAAGCGGCACGCCAACTTTTCACCCGGTTTGGGAAGATAGGCGGTGCGCAGTCGAATGCCGTCCAGCGATACGTCCAGCGACTCGGCCTCGAAACCGCCGGTCGATCCGGCCCCTACTTCAACCAGAGCCTCGTATTTCAGGCGCGGCGCCGTGTCATCACGGCGGTCCGCCGACGGTCCGCTCGCAACGCCACGGGATCCACCAGTTCTTGTGCTGCTCATCGACGATTCCTCCCGAGCCAACCCAAGTGCTTGGAAATTGGGCTGGACCTAGGCTTCGGTACGTGGCGATAGCGGTTTCGGCCAACTTTCCCGTGGTGTGCAGCGTGAACCTTGGGGTAGGAAAGGCTGAGACGTGCGAAGGTTTGATAGCGGTCATGAGCAAGCGTCCAGACTCCAGAAAGCCCAGAGCCAGCGGAGATCCTGCCAGGCCCGGGGCGTCTAGGGCCGCTACGAAGCCAGGCTCGCTGCGGCAGCCCCAACCGAAGTCGCCGACGAAGCCAGGGTCGCAACCGCGGTCAAAGCCAGGAGCGCAGCCGAAATCACCGAAAGAGCCGAAGCCGGGCTCGCCGCCAGACCGGACCATCACCGGTGGCACCCAAGGCCAAACGCCAACCCCTCCCGCCGAAACGGACAGCGAGGCAGCGACCGTGGGGCGCGACGTGGTTTTTGCTTACAGCAAGACCGACTCGGGGGACGGCTTCCGGGTGATCCGGAGCCGAGACAACCAGCTGGAACTAGGCGAGGTCCGCGAGCTTCAGGACAGCAAGCCCGTCCACGGCGACATCGTCAAGCTCTCGCCGATTGCAGGACGGGATCAACTCTACGACGTCGAGGTCCTGATGGAGGGTCCCAAGACCCGCTCGACCACCGGACCGGCACGGGTGTCGACCGAAGTGTACCGGCAGCAGTGGGAGGCGATTTTCGGATCCAAGCCCTCCACCGATCCCAGCGAGCTGAATTGACCCCGGGGGGTGGCGCGAGCTCGGCGTGATGAGACTGTCCCTCCCCACCGATCGTCAGGTGGTCACCACCGAGCAGCTGGCTGCCCGACTAGGAGCAGATCCCCAGCTGGACACAGATGCGCAGTGCCGTCGCCTGGCTGCGACCGGTGCGAGAGGCGGTGCCCTAGCCCTGGTGTTGCATCAGCTGCGACACCAGCTGGACCGTCCGCTGGTGGTCATCACCGAGAGCACCGAACGGGGGCGGCTGACCTGCGCCGATGCGCGCTTCGTGCTCGGCGACGGGGCGCTGCTGTTCGGTCAAGGCGATCAGAGCCCCTACGCCGACACGATCCCTGACCGGCGGACCACTCATGAGCGATTGGCGACACTGTTCCAACTGGCTGAGCTCCGCCGTGACGGGCGAACTGAAACCACCAAGACCGCTGATCCAGGTCAGGTCATCGTCATCCCGGCTCCTGCGCTGGTGCGCAAAGTCGTTCCTTGCGACGAAGTTCACGCCCAGAGCGAGCGGCTACGGCTCTTTGACGAGATCGATCGAGACAAGTTGCTCGATCGGCTCACGGCCGCCGGATATTTGCGGGTGCCCTTGGTCGAAGATCCAGGCACCGTGGCAGCCCGGGGCGCCTTGTTGGACATCTGGCCACCTGGCGTCCCACGGCCTGTTCGGGTGACCCTAGACGGCGAGCTGGTCGAATCGCTAAAGCCATTCGATCCGACCAATCAGCGAAGCCTGACGACCCTCGAGACGCTGTGGCTGGTACCTGCCCGAGAGGGAGTGCTCGACACCGACGGCCTCAACCGTGCCAGCGAGCGGCTGCGAGATCTCTGCGATGGAGTAAATTGGCCATCCGCTCGGACCCGGGCGCTCATCGAAGACGTCACGCTGGGCCATGCTTTCTTCGGCGCTGACGGCTACTTGCCGGCCCGCTGTGACCTAGAGCCGTTGCACGATCAGCTTCCCCGGAATGCCATCGTGATCATCGACGAGCCGGTAGCGGTGGCCGAAGCGATGGCAGGCGAGCTGGACCGCGCCGCCAGCGACGAGCTCGACCAACACGACGAGCCCCACTTTCCGCTCGACGCCTTCTATACCGACCTGACCGCCATCGACGAGTGGGTCGCTGGCTGCACGACGGTGGCATTGAGCGGAGCGCCAGTCATCGGTGATGGCGGCGCCACCAAGCTGGCACAGCTCGGGGCGGTCACCGACGAAACACCCAGCCTGGCCATGTTCGACCAGACCGAGCTCACGGCCTCCCTAGCCGCCGCTCGGAAGGCCGAAGGGCAAGGCGGCGCCCTCGGCCCGCTGATCGAGCGGATCGGGACCTGGCAGCAAGAGGGCCTGCGCGTTCTGTTTACCGCTCGCACGACCATCCAGGCCGAACGGCTCGCCTTGATGTTGAAGAACCGTGACCTGGAGGTGGCTCCACTGCTCGACCCGGCGGATCGGGCCGCATTGCTGGCCCGCCCTTTGGGAGCCGGCGAGGCAGCTCAGGTGCAAATCACCGTGGGACCGCTGGCCCGGGGCACGGTGGCCGCAGCCGAAGGCCTGGTGCTGATCACCGAAGAGGAGATCTTCGGCAGCCGCGCCCACCGCCAGCGCCGCCATGCCCGGAGCGACAAGCGTAAGACTCGCCAGCTGCTCGAGGATCTGCGGTCCCTCGCCATCGGCGACCACGTCGTTCACACTGAACATGGGATCGGTCGCTACGAGGGCCTGCTGCATCGCCAGGTCGGCGGCCACCAGGTCGACTTGCTGGTGGTCGCCTATGCCGGAGGCGACAAGCTCTACGTACCGGTCTACCGGCTGAGTCAGGTCCACAAGTATCGAGGCGCCGAGGGCGCGCCCAAGCTCGATCGGCTGGGCGGGCAGACCTTCACCCGATCCAAGTCGCGGGCCAAGAAGCGGGTACGCCAGCTGGCCGACGAGTTGCTCAAGCTCTATGCCGAACGACAGAGTGCCGTCGGCGAAGCGACCCCGCCCATCGACGACGAGGCTCGAGCCTTCGACGCGACCTTCCCCTTCGAGGAGACGGACGATCAGGCCCGAGCGATCGAGGAGGTCTCCGCCGATCTGGAAGCGACCCGCCCGATGGACCGGCTGGTGTGCGGCGACGTGGGCTTCGGCAAAACGGAGATCGCGCTCCGAGCAGCCTTTCGAGTCGCCATGTCGGGCCGCCAGGTCGCGGTGCTGTGCCCCACCACCGTGCTGGCCCAGCAGCATGCCATCACCTTCGCGGCCCGCTTGGCCGGCTACCCCATCCAGATCGCCGTCCTCAGCCGCTTTCGCTCGAAGCAAGCCCTCGCCCAGACCATCGTCGGGTTGCGGCGCGGCACCGTCGACATAGCCATCGGCACGCACCGGCTACTGTCCAAGGACGTGCACTTCAAGCAGTTGGGCCTACTCGTGGTCGACGAGGAGCAACGCTTCGGCGTCAGCGCCAAAGAGCGCATCAAGGCGCTCAAGGCCAACGTAGACGTCCTCACGCTGAGCGCCACGCCCATCCCCCGAACGCTGCAGATGGCCATTTCTGGCATTCGGGATCTGTCGATCATGACCACTCCCCCCGCCGACCGCCGGGCGGTGCGCACAGTGATCACCCGTCACGATCCAATGGTGATTCGCGAAGCCATCGGCCGCGAGCTGAGCCGAGGCGGTCAGGTGTTCTTCGTCTACAACCGCATTGGCGGCCTGGCCGAGCGCGCCGCGATGGTGCAAGAGCTGGTGCCTGAGGCGCGGATTGCCATGGTCCACGGTCAGCTCAACGAGCGGTTGCTCGAGCGGACCATGATTGACTTCGTAGACGGTGCCTACGACGTGCTCTGCACCACCGCCATCATCGAGAACGGACTCGACATCCCGCGGGCCAACACGATCATCATCGATCGAGCCGATCTGTTCGGCATGGCTCAGCTGTACCAGCTGCGGGGCCGCGTGGGACGGTCCAAAGAGCGAGCCTACTGCTATCTGGTCTTGCCCCCTGACGGGTCGGTCGGCGACGAAGCGCGCCTGCGCATCGAGGCCTTGCAGCGGTACACCGATCTGGGCTCGGGCTTTCAAATTGCCTCGCTCGATCTGGACCTGCGGGGGGGCGGCGACTTGCTCGGGGCCGAGCAGAGCGGCTCGGTGGCCTCGGTGGGCTTCGAGATGTTCTGCCGCATGCTCGAAGAGGCGGTGAGCGAGCTGCGGGGCGAGACGGTCGTCCACGAGGTCGATCCCGAGCTGTCCTTCGACGTCGAAGCACTTCTGCCTGAACGCTACATCGCCGACGTGGGCGTGCGTCTCTCGCTGTACAAGCGTCTGGCAAGCGCCGCGACCGTCGACGAAGCCAATCTGCTGGCCGAGGAAATGGAGGACCGCTTCGGCCCGCCACCGCCCGAGGCGCGCCGCTTCGTGCACCTGATGAGGCTGAAGACCGAGCTGCGCAAGCTCAAGGTGCTGGCCTGCGAAGCGAGCGCCAAGACGGTCACGCTCCATCTCCGTGACGACACGCCCATCGACCCCCAGAAGCTCGGCGCCCTGCTCGACGCGACCAAGCTGCCCTACCGCCTGACCCCGGAGATGCGCCTGACGCGCCGGACGACACCTGGAGAGATCTTCGACTCTGGCCTCGAGGCCGTCGACCGGGTGATCGCCGAGATGAGTCGTTGCCTCCGCCTGAGCTGACTCAGGCGCGCGACTAGCGCACCGATCAGGTAAGCAGACCGAGCATGTTCGGTGCGCTACATCCGAATCATCATCGTGCCCCAGGAGATGCCCGCTCCAAGAGCGCACATCAGCACGTTGTGCCCCGCCTGAATGCGACCATCCCGAACAGCTTCATCCAAAGCGATGGGGATGGATGCAGCCTGGGTATTGCCCGTGTCGGCCAGGGTGAGGACGAATTTCTCCAACGGGAAGCCGAGCCGCTCCGAGATGGTCGTCACGATGGTGAGGTTCCCCTGCTGGGGCACCACCCAGTCGAGCTCCGCGCTGGTCAGCCGCGCCGCCTTGAGCGCCTGCATCGAATAGGAGGTGAGGTGGCGGATCGAGGTCTCGTAGAGCTTCTTGCCGTCGAGGCGCAGGTATTGTCGCCCTGCGGCGAGGCGCTCTTCGGTGAGCGGCTCGGCCGAGCCACCGCCAGGCAGCTGCATCAACGATGCCAACATCCCGTCAGCCTGGATCTTGGACGAGAGGATGCCCCGACCATCGTCGAGCGCAGGGACCAACACCACCGCCCCGGCGCCATCACCAAACAGAGCCGCGGCCGTACGATCGTCCTTCTGGATCACCCGGGACATCAAATCAGCACCGACCACGAGCACCGTCTTGTAGGTGCCCGCTGAAATAAACTGATCCCCAATCGTCAACCCGTAGAGAAAGCCCGCCGCCGACGCGTTGAGATCGAAGGCGGGGATCAAGTCCGCCCCCAGCTTGTGTTGCAGATGGGCCGCGCTCGCCGGCAGGGGGGAATCGGGCGTCGAGGTCGCCAAGATAATCAGGTCCAGATCGGCGACCGTCAGTCCCGATGCCTCGATGGCACGCCGGGCAGCCACCGCGGCCATGTCGCTGGTCGCCTCGTCAGGCGCAGCAATGTGGCGCTGCTCGATGCCGGTTCGGGTCTTGATCCACTCGGCGGTGGTCGGCAACCGCGCTTCGAGCTCGGCGTTGGTGACCACCTGCTCGGGCAGGTAGCCACCGGTACCGATCACCCGGGTTCGGGGCGCGACGACGTCGAAGAACGTGGGGGCAGTCGAGTCCCTTCCCAGAGGCCGTGGCCCCGCGCCGCTGTGGTCAAATGACATGGGGCCACATAGTCCGACCAGCGCGGCGGTGCCAGCCGTTCGGTAGCCTGAGCGAGCGCTGACGGCCCCCCCAGCGACGGCGGACTTCACACCGTTGGCGGCCTTGCGCTATGGTCGCTCCGCAAATGGCAAAGAAGTCGGAACAGAAGCCGGAAACCCAGGACGACGATCTATCCTCTGAGGATGAATCCCCCGAGGACGATGAGGCCCTCGACGAGGACTCATCGGACGACGACGACGACGACGGCGACGATGAGGACGAAGCCGACGACGACGACGAGGACGACGAGGACGACGAGGACGACGAGGACGACGAGGACGACGAGCCCGAGCCGACACCTGCGCCGAAGAAGCCAGTCGCTAAGCCGGCCAAGAAGAAGGTCGCCAAGAAGAGGACCGGGAAGAGAAAGGTCGCCAGCAAGAGGCGGCCGACCAAGGGGCGCGCCCGCCCTGGCGCTCGCAAGAAGGGATCACCCACCCGGAACATCATCTTCTTCGTGCTGGTCGTCGGCGGGATCGCCGCCGCCTTTGCCTTCCTCGGCAACCAAAGCGGCGGGGGCGGTACCCCTCGGCCGAAGTGGAAGACCGGCGACACGGTGGATGTGGAGCTCACCTTGGTCCACACCGACCGTCAGAACCTGGCCTGCGCCATGAAAGACGAGCTCAAGGGCCGGCACTGCGCCTACGAGGCTCAAAACAAGCGCAGCAGCAAGAGTAACGACCCCCGCAAGAACGACAAGCTGCTCCAACCCTACACCACGACCAACGGCATGCAGCTGATGGCCTCGGGCTTGTGGATGCAGCCCTCGATGATCAAGAACGTGCCCAAGGCGCGGTTCTCGGTGAAGTGCAAATTCGTCGTCGAGGACAAGACCAAGAACGCCTTCGTCCAGTGGAAAGCCGGCGAGGGCTGGCACCCAGGCAACGGTTGGGTCACCGGCGAGCTGAAAGACTGCTCAGTCGGCAAGGCCCAGAAATAAGCTCTAGCTCTCAGCCGGCGGCAGCGCTCCAGACCTTGCGCGGGTGCTTGCGCTCGTAGTGGTTGATGATCGCCCGCCCGAGGACCTCGATGGTGCCGCCGGCGATGGCTATCCGGATGGGGATCCCAAACCCGGGCACGGCGTAGGAGGCCTGCAGCACCATCTGCTTGAGGGCCATGCCACCAAGCGCGAAGCTGCCGCCAGCGGCGGCCACCATGGTGCCCGTCGGTGAGTCGCTGTAGATGTCGCCGATCACCTTCATCATGTAGGTCTCCAGCGCCGCCAGCGAGTTGGTCGTCGAAACCGGGATGGGGATCGCCGCCAGGGCCGCGCCGCCAATGGCGTAGCGATGCACCCAGCGCAGGGCCTCTTGCTTGCAGGAGATCATCGGGATCATTGTGACGTGGCTGCCGCCACGACGCCAGCGAGCCTGGATTACTGCAGGCGCCCCTGCGAAGTGCTAATCGTTCCCACAAGATGGCCCAGCCCAGCAGCGAGAGACGGCTCTACCTGATGATCGGGGCGCTGATCGCCCTGAGCGCCGTGTTCGGCATGTTCGTCATGCCCCGACTGTCGCCAGCCGGGGGGCGACTGCTCAACAAGCCGGCACCGGACTTCACCTTACCGGTGGTCGTCGGGGGCGAACCAGGAGCGCGGCAGCGGCTCAGCGATCTGCAGGGCAAAGTCGTGGTGCTCGATTTTTGGGCCACTTGGTGTCCCCCCTGCGAAATCCAGGCGCCGATTCTGGACCGGATCGCACGTAACCACCCCGAAGACGTGGTGGTGCTGGGCATCAACGTCGGGGAGCCGCCAGAGGTCGTGAAGCGCCACGTCCTGCAAAAAGGACTGTCCTACCCGATGTTGGCGGACCTGGAGGGAGACGTTCAAGGGCTCTACCGAGCCGGAACGCTACCGACGCTGGTGGTCATCGATCGGGAGGGAAAGGTCGTACATTACGTGCAAAGCGTGGTGCGCGAAGAGACTCTGGAGCGCGCGATCCGCGACAGCTCGTAGCGTCGAGCAGCGCCAAATCGACCTCGCTCGACAGGCGGCCGTTGTCGGAGAATCGACCGCGGCGCTCGAAGGGCTGTAGGATCCCCCTGCGGGGCTCAGGGGACCATCGACGGTGCCGCCTCGCCGGCTCCCTAGCATGCAACTCTCCACCAAAGTCGCCTTGTCCATCTCCTTGGTGGTGCTCGTCGCAGGCACGGCAGCGACGTTGATGGCGGTGCAATACCAAGAGAGGGTGCGCCGTGACGAGTTCGAGCTGAGCAGCAAGGAAACTCTCAATCTGCTGGCGCTAACCGTCGCCCCCGCCGTCGCCGAAGGTCGCTACCACCGGGTCCAGGCGGTGCTCGACAACGTCGCAAACTTCAAATCCCGCTATCCAAGCGTGGTGGACATCGAGGTGCTGGACCCCAAGGGGCGCGTCATCGCAGCCCTCGATCCACGGCGCTTCAACGAAGTCATCGCCGTCGCCCATGACCCCTACATTCAGCGTGATCTCACCTTGGACGAGCCGACCACACGCCCCAAGGGCGCCGATCTGGTCCTGCACGTCATCCCCCTCAAGGTGACCCACAAGCTCGGCGTGATGCGCGTCTTGCTCGACCAGAAGCACCTGAGAGATTCGATGACCGCCTTCAAGCGGAATGCCATCGCCTTGGTGCTGGTCACCATGTTGATTGCTGGCATCATGCTCCACCTGGTCCACCGACGCCTGGTGGCAGGCCGCCTCGGGACGCTCACCAAGGCCGCCCGTGCGCTGGGGGAGGGCAAGCTTCGAGTCCGTGCCGGTGTCGAAGGGAACGATGAGATCGCTGAGCTCGGCGCTTCGTTCAACGACATGGCCCGGTCCATCGCCCGTTACACCGAAGATCTGGAACAGATCATCGCCGAACGCACCGAAGAGCTGCAAACGCTCAACCAGCAGCTGGAGCAGCTCGCCATCCGGGATCGGCTCACCCAACTGTACAACCGCGGCCATTTCGACGAGTGCGCCCGGCGTTTCCTCGAGGTGGCGCGGCGCAACGAGCGTCCCCTCTCGGTGGTGCTGGTCGACGCCGATCACTTCAAATCAGTCAACGATCGTTTCGGCCATCTGGTGGGCGACAAGGTGCTGCAGAGCGTCTCCAAAGTGCTGAAAGACAACGCGCGCAAGGCAGACTTCGTAGCCCGTTATGGCGGCGAGGAATTCATCATCGTGATGCCCGAGGCAGGCCTGGGGCTCGCAGCCCAGGGAGCTGAGCGAATGCGCCGGGCGCTGGCGGCCCACGTGCATCAGGACGTGACGGAGCTGGGCGGCGAGGCCGTGACCGCCAGCTTCGGCGTGGCGACCTACGAGAAGGCCGATGACCGCCTCGAGGACCTGGTGGCCGCTGCCGACCAGGCGATGTACCGGGCCAAGACCTTGGGCAGAAACCGAGTCACCGTCGCCGATCGGTCCGACGAGGGACCGGTTCAGAGCCCCGTCGACACCAAGGAGGTCGAACGTGACAACAGGTCGTGACCTGGCAACCCAGGGAACCGTCATGGCGGGACGGGCGCTGCAGCTGGGGATCATGCTGCTGCTGGTCGGCGTGATCGGTTGTGGCCAGGAGACCCAAGGGGGCCAGAGCAGCAACGATCCGCTCGATCAGCTCGCCCCAACCGGCACCCGCCCGAGGGTCTTGCGCATTGGCATGACCCCCTCGTCAGGGAAAAACACCGCCGAGGTGCTGGCTCCGCTGGTGGACTACCTGACGCAGCAGCTGAAAATGGAGGTGCAGAGCGTCACCGCCAGCAGCTACGACGATGTGGAGAATCTGCTGCGGCACCGAGAGATCGAAGTGGGGATCTTCGCGCCCCTCAGCTACGTCAAGGCCATCAACCGCAAGACGGAAGACCACCAAGCGCTGCCCATCAACGGCCTGCCCATCGCCACGGTCACCCGCCGCGGCTCCCCGACCTACCTCGGCTATCTGATCGTCCGACAGGATGACCCGACCCAGGAGCTCAGCGAGCTGAGAGGCAAAACCGTGGTCTGGGTCAGCAAGTCGAGCACCTCCGGTTATCTCTATCCACGGGCACTGCTTCGGCACAAGCAGGTGGTGAACGAGGGCGAGTGCCCGGACCACTTCCTTGGCAAGGCCATCTTCGCAGGAGACCACATCGCCGCGATCGAGGCGCTCCATGCACGCCAGGCAGATGTGGCCACCGTGGGCGGTCCCTTCGTCGAAGACAGTGGGCTCAACCCGCTCACCGAACAGCTCGGCGACAAAGGCGGCCGAGCAGCGCTCCGAGTTCTCGCCAAGACCGACCGCATTCCGCTCGACTGCCTGGTCGTTCGGGATGATCTCGCCCGCGGTCTGGCCAAGGTGCTGCGCGAGGCCCTGATGACCCTCCATAACGACGCGAAGGTCAGCGTCGCGCTACGCGACAGCTGGGGCATGAACGGTTTCGTGGCGCCCAAGCACCAGGCCTACGAGACGATCCACGCGCTCCAAGAAGCCGAAGAGGCTTCCTGCAACTAGCGGCGCCGCCAGGGCGAGGTGTCAGCGGTCAATCTCTGGCGCTACGACGTCGATAGAGGCAATCAGAGCCACTAGATCGGCGACGAACAGCCCGGGGCTCTTGGCCTCGATGATGCCCATGGACGTGAAGCTGCCCGTCCGGATGTGGGCCCGGTATGGCTCGGCCTGGCCACGGCCCAGGAGGTAGATCCCCATGTCGCCACGAGCACTCTCAACCCGCACGTAGGCCTCACCCTTCGGCTTGATCTTCCGGGGCAGCGTGGCGAGGATCTCGTCCTCTGGATACTCGTCGATCTGGTCCAGCGCCTGACGCACGATCTTGGCCGACTCCAAGCACTCGTCGATGCGCACCCAGAACCGGTCCCAGCAGTCACCTACCGTGCCCACCTCGCCACGCCCGACGGACATGTTGAAGTCGAACTTCGGATAGACCGAGTAGCCGTCCTCCTTGCGGAGATCCCAGGCGACGCCAGAGGCGCGCAAGTTCGGCCCGACCAGACCGAAGTCCCTGGCCTCCTCGCCATTGATCACGGCGACGTTGGCTAGTCGCTGAACGTAGATCTCGTTGTAGGTGATGAGCCGGTTGAACTCGTCCATCGATGGCTCGAAGGTGTCCAGCCACTTGAGCACCTTGGCCGGCCAGCCCTTGGGCATATCGAAGGAGACACCACCGATGCGGTGGTAGTTGTAGGTGATCCGAGCGCCGCAAAGCTCCTCGATCAGGTCGTTGCACCACTCACGCTCACGGAGGGCCCAGGGGAAGGGCGTGATGGCACCCACGTCCATGGCCGTGCAACCCAGGGCGATCAAGTGACTGATGATGCGGTTCAGCTCGCAAGAGATGACCCGCAGGTACTCGGCCCGGGGCGGCACCTCGATCCCCATCAGCTTCTCGCAGGCCATGGCCCAAGCTTGATTGGGGAACATGGCCGCCACGTAGTCGATGCGGTCGGTGAAGGGCATGAAGCCCTGATAGGTGGTGCGCTCGGCGATCTTCTCGAGAGAGCGATGCAGATAGCCAACGTCTGGAGTGGCCTTGCGGATAATCTCACCGTCTGTCTTGACGATGAAGCGCAGCACCCCGTGAGTGGAGGGATGATGCGGACCCATATTGAGGGTCATCTCCTCATCCATCTCGTTCGCGAATACGACCTCGGTCATGGTTGCTGTCCTGCGGCTGCGCCGGCGCGCCCTGCCCTACTAGGCCTTTTCGCCCTTGGGCGCCTCGTCCCCCTCGGGACGCTTGGCGCCGAGCAGATCGAGCATGTTGACCCGGGTGGTGGGAATGCTGTGGTAGTTGTCTTGCTCTTTCCAGTCTTTGCGCAGCGGGTGCCCCTCCCAGTCATCAGGCAGCAAGAGTCGCCTCAGGTCGGGGTGGCCGTCGAACAACACCCCTAACAAGTCGAAGCACTCGCGCTCTTGCCAGCCCGCCGCCCGCCAAACGTCGTTCAGGGTGGGAATCACCGGATCCTCGCGATCGAGGAAGCACTTCAAGACGATGCGGTGCTTCTTGACGTAGGAACACAAGTGGTAGGTGACGCCAATCTGTCCATCATCGGGGAAGTCGATGCCGGTGATGCACTCCAGGTAATCGAAGTGAAGGTCCGGGTCGGTCTTCAGCTTCTTCCCCACATCGGCGATACGGAAGGGCTCGACTTTGCACCACGGGTCTTTGTCGTCGCCGGTGCCGTCGTTAAAGTCGAAGACGACGTCCTCGCCGAGCTCGTCCTGGAGGCTTTTGAAGATCTCTTCGGGGGTCATCGCGCTCACGGGTTGGTTAGTCGCTAGGCGGCGCTGGGAGCCATCGCCTCAAGTCAAACGGGCTCGATCCGGGCGCCGTGGCGATGCTGGATGTAGTGCTCTTGCTTGATCTGATGTTGGATCCTGAGCAGTCCCTCCAGCAGCGCTTCGGGACGAGGGGGGCAGCCGGGGATGTAGACGTCGACCGGGATGATCTGATCGACCCCCTTGCACACCGAATAGGAGTACTGAAACAGCCCTCCGCAATTGGCGCAGCTACCCATCGAGATCACGTAGCGCGGCTCGCTCATCTGGTCGTAGAGGCGCTTCACCCGCAACGCCATTTTGTAAGTGAGCGTGCCGGCAATGATGAACAAGTCACTGGCCCGGGGACTCGGCCGCGGGGCGGAGCCGAAGCGCTCGAAATCCCCTCTCGGTCCGCCGGTCTGCATCAGCTCGATGGCGCAGCAGGCCAGGCCGAAGAGCATGTACCAGGTGCTGTTGGATCGAGCCCAGTTGAGCACCCAGTTGATGGTCTGATCCACTCGGGTGGTGATCACGGTGCCGTAGGTCTCGGCATAGCGCATGCCGTAGCCCGGGGAGGGCTCCATCCGGTTGAGCTTGGAATGATCCATGATCTGCTCCGGGCTAGGCCGCGTCGTCGAGCTTGGCCTTGGGCTCTGGCGGCGCCTTGGTTGGGCTGGCCACATCGCGCGCCCCCCGCGGATCGACCTTGATGCTGCGAATCCAGTCGAGATCACCTTTCATCCACACGTAGACCAGCCCCAACATGAGGATGGCCACGAAGGTGAAGATCTCGAAAAAGGCAAACCAGCCACTGCCCTGGTCGACCCAGCGGGAAAACACCTGGGCCACCGGATAGATGAAGGCAATCTCGACATCGAACAGGATGAAGATCAACGCCACG
>JAUVCD010000734.1 GCA_030590865.1 Myxococcales bacterium
AGGTGTCGATCATGTTGAGGCCAACGGCGGTCTGGCGCACCCGGACCTGCTCTGGACCAGGCGCTGGGACCGTGATGTCCTCGAAGCGGAGCACCTCGGGGCCGCCGGTTTCGTGGATGCGGACTGCCTTTGCCATGATCGGAGGATAGTCGAAGCGCTCTGAGATGCGTCGTCCCTTTGGCGCCAGACTGAAGGCTGGCGGCCCGGATCGGCGTAGGCTACGACCGCACCATGGAACCGGGCGATATCCTCGACGGGCGCTATCAAATTGAAGCCCTGATCGGCAAAGGGGCGCACGGCAAGGTCTACCGCGCCGTCGACCAGCAGCTGTCGAGCCCCGTGGCGATCAAGATCCTCTATGGCGACGTCGCCGCTGAGGACACCTTCAGGATTCGCATGGAGCGCGAGGCCCGCGCCATGGGGCAGCTCGCCGGTAGTGCGGCGGTGCAGGTGCTCGCCTTCAACCGGACCGAGAAGGGCGCCCTGTACCTGGTCATGGAGTACCTGGAAGGCCAGGACCTCAAGGCATACCTGGAGCAGGTGGAGAAGAGTGGTCGGCCGCTGCCGGTCCACGAGATCTACGAAATCCTAGAGCCCATCGCCCAGACACTCCACACCGCCCACGGCCAGGGCATCTTTCACCGGGATGTCAAAGACGCGAACGTCTTCGTGCTGAACAGCCGGGTGCGAGGTCGCTCGCGATTGGTTGATTTCGGCTTGGCCAAAGACGTGTCCCTCGATGCGCTCACCCGGACCGGAATGATCGCAGGCTCGCCGGCCTATATCGCCCCCGAAGCGTGGATGGGCAAGCCGCGGCCTCTCGATCACCGGGTGGATGTTTACGGGTTCGGGGTCCTCCTGTTCCGGGTGTTGGGCGGCAGGCTGCCCTTTGAAGCGCGGCAGGCCATCGACCAGCTGCTCATCCAGGTCACTCGGGCCGAGCGGCCCAGCTTGCATGCTCTGCGACCGGATCTGCATCCGACCATCGATGACTGGGCCCGACGGGCTCTGGCCATCGATCGTGAGGATCGCTTCCACAGCATCGAGGCCTTGTGGAGCTTTCTCGATATCGTGCTCAGGCAGTGACGAGCTCAGCGGCGCTGCTGGGGACGTGAAGGTTTGCGCCGGCGGGACCGCCGCCGAGTCAAACGCCGAAGGGGCGTCAACACGCTGATCGCGGCGACCACCAGGATGCTCAACCGTGGCATCTTGCGGCGGCGCCCTCTGCCGGACAGAGCACAGCCGCTTTCGCCGTCGCCGCTGCTGCACCCGCTGTCACTCGAGCCATCGCTGGTGTCGCCACCGCAATCGCTGTCCCCCGAGCTGTCGCTGGTGTCTCCTTCGCAGTCGTCATCGCTGCCGCTGCCGGTATCGCTGGTGTCACCCTCGCAATCGTCACCGCTGTCCGTGCGGGTATCGCTGGTGTCGCCCCCACAGTCGTCACCCTCGTAGCCGTCGGTGCCGTCCTCTTCGTAGCCGTAGTCGTCGGTCTCGCCTCCGCCATCGTCGTAGACCGGGGTGTAGGACTCGCTGGTGTCGCCGCTGCAGTCCTCTTCTTCGTAATAGTACTCAGGGGCCGGCTCTTCCTCCGACGCCTCCACGACCACGTAGTAGAGAATCGCGCCGACCTCGTGGGCGCCGCAGCTGGTGTCGACCTCGTAGACCGGCACCTGCACGGTGGTCGCCCCACCGGTCCCTGACGAGCCGGTCGAGCCGCTGCTGCTCGTCCCGGTGCCCGAGGAGCTGCTTGCTCCGCCGGCGCCGCCTTCGCCGCAGCCGCTCAGATCTAGGGTCGTGGCGGTCCACACCGGGTCGACGGCTGGGCCCGTCGTGCTCGCTACGGTCTTCATCCAGCCGCCTTCGCCGGTGTCGACCCACAGCCCGTGACGGGACAGCCAGGCGTCACTGCCTGTCAGACCCGATAGTGCCACCGCCAGGTCGTCAGCTAGGGGGCCGCAGCGCAACAGCTCGGGATCCGCTTGTCCGGGCAAGATGGTCTCGGTGCATTCATCGGTGCCGTCGACGATGCCGAGATCCGCTCGCGGGCAGCTGGCCGCCAGCACCGTCGCGGTGGCGAGAGTCGCTTCGCTCTGGGCGGTGCAGGCGGCGCCGTCGATTGCCCCGGACTGATAGAGCGCAGCGCGCTTGAAATAGGTGGTCACCACCCCTTCGATCTGCTGGGAGGCATCACCGAACATCAGCGTGCCCACCAGCGCAGCGCGGCTCGAGCACTCGAGCAGCGAGGCCCCTGCTGGCGAGGCGAGCTCGGTCGCCCGCAGGCTCTCGTAGTTGCTCTCACCGGTGGCTGCGTCGAAGGCCAGCTGATCGGTGGGGAGGGTAGTCGCCTGGCCGTCGAGCTCGGCGCGACCGGCGGTGATGGTCCAGGCTGTGATGACCAGCGGCTCGTTCGTCGCTGTCGTCATGACCAGCGGCAGCACCGGCGCCACTGCTGGGCCGACGACCCTCAGGGTCGGTGTCAGCACCACTCCATCAGGGGCATTGAAGCGGGCGATCACGAAGCGGTGTCCGGTCAGCGAGCTCAGGCCGGTGACCAGCGGAGGGCTGACGACCAGGCCGTGCTGGTCCGCCCAGGCCACCACGCCATCGGCATCGGCGGCGACCGTCAGCTCCAAGGGGGGGAGCGGGTCGACGTGGTAGGTGCTGCCCACTAGATGGAAGACATCGTCCTCTGGCTCTCCTGGGCAGTTTCCGTCAACTCCTGACGGTGGCAGAATGCGAGGCGCTGTGGCGACCTCGAGGGCCTCGAACCACGCCGGCGTCGACCAATCCAGGGCCGCCCCGGGCAGGGCAGGTACCACCACCGCTAGCGGTCCCGGCTTGGTGTCCACCCGGAGCTGGGTCCACAGTGTGGTCCGATCAGGTCCCAGCGAAATCAGCACTCGCTGCTCGAGGGGCAGGTGGTCGCCAGCAGAGATGGAGCCCAGGGCCTGGGCCTGCTCGGCGGACCAGGTTGACAGAGCTGCGACGGCCGCAGCCCCGACCAGCGCTCGCTGCGCCCAGCTCGGTGGCGGCGCTGCGGGCTTCGAAAGCGGACGAGTGCCAGGCTTGATGGTCAACAGGAACCCTCGAACACGTTGGTGATTCTGCACACTTCGTTCCAGTTGGCGTTACCGGTGATCATAGCGCTTCGGGGGCTCGCTCGTGAACTGCGGTTCACAGGAGACCTGTGAACGCTGGTGTGCAGGCAGGTGTCGCAACAGGTCGGCGTTCCAACTGGTCCATTGCAGTAGATTCGGCCAGCTGGGGCAGCCTGTTCAATAATTCGCTTTGGATGCTGTTGTTCTCCGGTACCTGGCTTTACGAGCGCTTGATGCGCCGCGCCTTCATGATCGCCGGCGCCCGCTCTCGGCGCCTGCCGTTCCAGGCAGGCAGTCTGCACGTGCTCGATCTGAAAGGCGCCGGCACGCTGCCGCCGGTCATGCTGTTGCATGGCTTCAGCGCCTCGGGGGCTTCACAGTACGGCGCGCTGGTGCGTCACTTGAGGAGCCACGTATCACGGATCATCCTTCCCGATCTGCCTGGGCACGGGCTCAGCAGCGTGCCGTCCAGGCTGGATGACGAGGTGATGGTCGAGGCTCTCGAGGCGGTGGCTGAGCGGTTCATCCATCGACCGACGGTGATTTTCGCGGCATCGATGGCCGGCGGTGTGGCCGTTCGTTTTGCCCAAGCCCAACCTGAGCGACTAGCGGGCCTGATGCTCTGTTCGCCAGGGGGCGCGCCCATTGCGCCCGACCAGCTGGACGAATTTCGAGCCACCTTTCGGATCGGTAGCCACCGGCAGGCGCTCGCCTTCGTTGACCGGCTGTTCCCACGGCGCCATCCGCTGCGGCAAGCCTATGCCTGGGGCGTGCGCCAGCAGTTCAACCGACCGCATCTGGTCGGCCTGCTCGAACGGCTTGGCGATCTTCAGTTTCTCCAGCCCGACGAGCTCCGCCGACTGTCCATGCCGGTGAGCTTGGTGTGGGGCAGGCGCGATCACATTCTGCCTCCGTCGCAGCTCGAGTTCTACCGTGCCCACCTCCCGGCCCACGCTGAGATTGACACCCCACCGTCATTTGGGCATGCGCCTTTTCTTCACCAAGCCGATGCGGTGGCGCGCAAGCTTCTGAGGTTTGCTCGTCGGGTCAGCCGAGCCTGACGGGTCAACCGAGCCGTTCGTGCTCAGAGCCCGCCGTCCGGACAAGCCATCGAAGGCTCGCCTACGCGAGCCTGAGCAAGTATAGGGTATCCAGGCAATCCCCATGAGCAGCTCTATGCCGAGATCTACACGTTTCGGACTATTGTCCACGGTCGTTGTGCTGATCGCCGTCTTGCTGGCGGTTACTCCCGCTGGGGCCGCTCCTCGAGCGAAGATTCTTCGTATCGACCCGCGCGCCAGCGTGGTCGACGGGGCGCCC
>JAUVCD010001042.1 GCA_030590865.1 Myxococcales bacterium
TTCGCCAGACAAGAGCAAGACGTTCTGGATTGGCGCGTTGAAGATGAGCGTCTTTAGAAGAAAATTTTCATGTCCCGCTATGGCTACCGGTAATACCTTGAGGGATCTTGTTGGGCGATCTTAGAGGGACTGGACAGCAGGGCCTCGAGGCCAGCGGACTCTGCTAGAGCGCCGACCGGTTTGAATCCAACACGATCACGCCACATTGCGTTGGGCGGTCTCCAGGTTCTGTAGCGAAGCCGCTCGCCGAAGGTCGAAGAGGTTCTTGCGCACGCCGCGATAACGCGCCCGCTTGCCCTGACGGTATCCGAGGTGCGCGAGGCGGTGCTCCACGACGACGCGCTGCCTGAAACGCGCTCTGCCCTTCTTGGTTTTCGACATCTTCTGCAGTCGTTGCTGGCGATGCTCATCAGGGAGAATACTGACACTGCGGCCGTTGCCACGACGGGCGCTCGTGCACTGTCGACGCAGGGAACATGCATCGCATGCCCCCGCCGGGAACGTCGCCGTCTGACCGAGTGCGATGGGATGGGCTTCGCCAGCGGGGCAGGTGATTGTCATCGACCGCAGGTTCAGCTTGAAGTCCTCTTTGCTGAAGAGTTCACCGTTGTGACTCCTCCACGGCTTGCACACAGCCTCGCCACCTTCACGTTCGATCTCGTCCACCGCGGGGCTGCCCATGTAGCCTCGATCGAAGTGCGCCTCGCCGAAACGCAAGCCCTGGATGGCCATGTCGGACTTGAGCAGGGGCAAGGCCTCGTACTCTGGCCGGTTCGCCGGCGTCAGCGCGCACGCAACGATAGCGGCGCTGTCCATGTCGGTTGCGACGTGGCGCTTGTAGCCGTTGAACCGTTTACTCTTGGTCTTGCGCCCGTGGCGCATCTCACCGTCTTCGATGGACACCCGCCTGTCCTCGGCGACGTTCTCCGCGATCCGGAAACGGCCGCCGCCGCCAGGATCGGGCTCCAGATCTTGCACGATGAGTTCGTCGAGCACCGCCAGCAGCGTCTTCAACGGAGGGTGCTGCACGTCCTCCGCCAGATGACGATCAAGCCAACGTTCGAGAGACAGCACCTGCTTGGCCACCACGTCGATGGCCTCGCCTTTCTGTTGCGGGTCACTCCAGTCGCGGTCCAGCGCCTTCTTGACGCTCTTCGCCAAGAGGAGCGGTATCCCGGCCTCGCGGCATACAGCGTCGAACTCACGACCCAGAAGCTCAGCAGCGCACTGCACCACCTTGCGGGCCGCGTGGCCGATCAGGTTGAGCGTGTCCTCGACACGACCGGCACCCTCCAGTGGGCTTGAGTCCACCGCCACGCGCAGCGTCTTGGGAAGCTTGCGCGCGTCGAACGCACCGCTCCCACGGGCAATCTCCGCGGTCCGCTCAAGGATCCTTCGATCCATGTCGTTGGCGATGAGACGTTCTCGATACTCGAACAGCGCGCCCTGCGAGAAGGCAGCCTCGGTGTTGCCCAGGCAGCCGAGGACCATCTGCCAACGAAGGTCGACGACGGTCAGTTCCACGGCATCTGCGTCTGAGACACGGTGGTAGCCCTGCAGAATGAGAGCCATGGCCAGCATGGATGGAGGATGCGGGGGCAACCCAGCCCCGGTTGAGCGGTACATGGATTCAAGCTCCTGCTGGAGCGGCTCATCGAAGATCTCGTGCCGGTGCTCGCGCAGAAACGCGAAGAGCCTGCGCTTCTTCTCGCAGCGCTTCAGGATGTAGTGCTCCTGGCGGGTGACCTTGACCGGCGGCTTCCATCGGGGCAGTGACATCGCGACCTCCTCGTGTCGCGCGCACCAGATCATGGACGCACCCTCGGGTCGATCAGCCTCGTGCAGCCGACTGAATTTTCGATGGTTTCAATGTGATCGGCGCTCTAGCGGTCGCAGCCCGTCTTGAAGGGACGGTGGCTATCTGCAAAGAGCTCGCGAAGGCCAGCGGTGACCGAGCAGTGCGCCATTTCCGGGAAGCCCTCAAGCAAGGCGCCAAGGAGACCTCGCAGTATGTCCCCCAACCTCGCGATATATACGCCAGGGCTTCCAGCCATCTCGACCGAACATTGGCTGGTATGTTCGCCGGCGTGGAAATCTGATCCCAGAGCAGCCGCAAGTAGTTCTGGAATACGGTGGGCAAC
>JAUVCD010001068.1 GCA_030590865.1 Myxococcales bacterium
TGGCTATGGACGGTGGTTTGAAGGCGAGGATCGGATCTAGGCAGCCAGCAAACGACGCGTTCTTGTCTCCCACCGGCCGTTGAATAGGTCGGCACGAAGCAGGGCCATATCGGCGGCGCCCTGGGCGGACCAACGCATGCCCAGGAGCTTGAGCCTGGCGCCGGTGACATGGAAGTTGGCGCTCTCCACAGCGCCACTGCCTATCCGCAGTCCGCGGCGCCGATACTCGGGGTAGTCCATCCGGTCGAGGTTATTCTTGAAATAGGTTGCGAGCGCATCGACCCTCGACCGTGCCCGGGAAGACTTCGGGCGAAGCAGCCGCAAGACCCGCACGACGTCGCGAGCATTGCCGGCCTCGACCCGTTCGCACTGGGCTTGAGCCCACTGACGTGCCTTGGGAGTGCGCTCGCCATACAGGACGTTGGCGACTTCCCAAATGCGATGTTTGGCGTGGTACAGGTCGAGGATTAGCATCACTGGGACCGGAAGCCACTGAGCGAAAGAGCGGATCCAATCGGCTCCATCGCTCAGGAGTACCAAGAGCTCGGCCTCGTCAAACCTCTGACGTCGCATCTCTGCCCAGGTCCGTAGAGCGAACGACTGCCAATCACCAAGGCGCGAAACATAGCGTTTGTCCAAGAGGCAACCCCGACCAGGGCTCTCCTGCACGCAATCTTTGCCGTCGTAGAGGACGGCATTTTTCACTTCACGACCGACAATTCGATAGCGCCGCCCTTTTCCGCCGCGAGCTTTTTCCTGCTTGGCTTTGCGCAGGCGCTCGTGATCGTCGGCAGTGAGCTCGTTATTGGATAACGCCTCGCGAGTGATGGGAATGACGCCGTCGACCTCCAGATAGGCCACCGTGGGCCCCTTCGATACGGTGTCTGCCGGACATGCAACACCAGCCCGGGGGAGTCCTTTTTTGTCGAAGGGAACGCACGCCAGGGCCTCAGACTCATCTTCGGCCTGACAAATGGAAGCCCGGCGTTGGGTCATGTCCTCCAACGCCTTCGTGCTGACCTCGACACCACACACCTTGCTGGCCAGAGCACGAGCCATTCCATTCCCTGACCATGCTCATCCAGCTACGCTTTCGACGACCCTGAGACACAGCTCGTTCGCCGCACTTCGCACAAAGACAGGCGCCTCGACAGGCCTCATCTTCGGAGTCGATGCGCCGCTGCAGCCCAATCTCGAGGATGGGGCGCACCGCCCGTCGAGAAACCTCCACCGCTTCCACCTCGGCGTCGAGGGCATCCACCTGTTCCGTCAAGCCCGACAGCGCAAATTGTGCCAACTGGGCCGCACCAAGGGCCAGCGCCAACCCAACCTGCTGGCCTGGCTCGGAAGCACCCAAGCGGACCTCCAGCTCACGAATCGTCTCCAAGCAATCTCCACCCGTCGCCATCCAGCTTTCGTGCAACAATGAGATCCAACTGCCTGTGCTGCTCGGTGTAAGATCCATCTCGAGATACCTCCACCGGACTGCAATCCGGCGTGTTTTGGGTTTAGAACCTGGAGGTATCTCTCTTTTCAGGCCCGCGGCCGAACCAGAAAATCCGACAGCAGCGGTCCCCACCTTCAAGCCAGCATCCGCGATCAACTCCGGACCAAGCCCGCCGACCGCCTGTGCCAGCACGGCGTGAGCGCAGCGAAGCGCGGGGGAGCCCCAGCGCGGAGGGTGCGAAGCACGCCCGTTTCGGCCAGCACGCTGAAGGGCGGCACCTCCCACGCCCCACGCTGCCACGGCTTCCTTCGCCGAGTGCGACCGGAGCGCTGGGGCTCCCCCGCGCGCAGCGTAGCGGCTCCTCGTGCATCGACGACATCGTCACGACGAACAGGCCCGGGGCTGAGCCAGGAGACCCGACACCATGGATCCGCGCCCCTCAGAAACAGGAGCTCGGCAGCGCCGCGCAGCTCCCGGCGTCA
>JAUVCD010000695.1 GCA_030590865.1 Myxococcales bacterium
CCAGGTCGGCGAGCGCCGAGAGCTCGCCCCGGACGCGCGTCCCGAAGGGCTCGATATCGTGACGACACCGCAAGGCTATGGCGTCGTTTACACCAGGAGCTCTGCGGAACGCGACTCGGCTCTAGTCGTCTTGCTCGTGAACAAGAAAGCTCAGCTCGTCAAGCAGCTCGTCTTGTCGAAGAAGCCTAGCTTGTGGCCGTCAGCAGCGCCGGCCCCCGATAGCATTGGGATAGCCTACCGGGCCGGACGAACCGGGGTGGGATTTGCTCGAGTTGGCTTTGATGGCACCGTGCTCACCTCGCCCACAACCCTCTGGAAAGCAACGGAACGTCTCGGGCGCGTAGGCCGACCAAGCATCCTGTACCACCGGGGACAGTATTGGATCGGATTCCCGGTCAGCTATTGCCACATGCACGGATGCGAAGGCGACGCTCGCGTAATGCTGTTGGCGGTAACACCAGAAGGAAACGCGGGAGCGCCCATCGTCCTCGGCAGTCGAGGGTTCCACGCCGTGTCCCCAACCTTGGGCCGTTTCGGGAAGGACGTGATCGCCGCCTGGTATCACGGTGGTCCCTCTACGCCGGTGTTTCGGAGCCGGGTGCTCTGCCCTGAGTGATGGGCCCCCAGGTTATGGGCCCCGACAAAGCTGGACACTAGATTCGCGTGAGCACGTAGAACGTCGTCTCTGAGCTGCCCGAGCTGACGGCCAACCACAGCCGGTGCCAGCGGTCGGACAGCAATGACACCGGGGTGCCGGGGGTCGTCATCGTCAGTGCCGTGGTGAGGGTGCCCGAGGGGGTGATGGTCTTGTCGGCGCCGCTGTAGAGCTGCAGCATCACGTCGAGGGGCTGGCCGGTCTGGGTGCCGACGGGCTGGAGCAACAGGTAGCCATCGAAGGTGCCGGTCCAGCGCAGCCCCGCCAGGGCTCGGATGGATCCCGGTACGGTGACCACGGCGCTCGACGGTGGCTGATTCTGAGACAGCTCCTCAATGGACGTGGCGCGCACATCGGTCTGACTGTTCGCCGTGTCGGGGAAGGTCATGAAGATGCTGTGGTCGCCATCGACCACGACCAGGCCAGGCGCGTCACCTTGTGCCACCACTGGCGCCGAGGTGCACAAGGGGTCACCGCTTTCGCAGAACGTCGACAGGTAGGCGGCTGGCGTCGGGGTGCCGCCCTGGGGCTCGAGCGGCGTGAGGCCCGTGTGCAGCAGCAAACCCACGTAGGGATTCTCGATCGGCGCCAGCGAATGGATGCCCTCACCGGCCAAGCGCTCCGCCACCGCCGAGCCCTCGACCAGCAGCACCTCCCCTGCACTACCGGTGGTGGCTCGCCAGGCCACGGCGATCTGCTGGTAGAAGTTCTCAACCCGTGGGACGAACTCGAACGGTCCGCCGACGATGCCGAGATCGATGGGTGCCGCGGCGTCCTTGGCGAGCTGGCCGGTCGCACCCGACGGCGGCCACCAGCGGACGAAGCTCACCAGGTCGTCCTGGCCCCCAGGTCGCTCCATCGTGAGGGGTCCGTCGTGAGTGCCCCACGACGGCACCACCCCGTCGTGCAGATCGAACGCCCCGGTGTACTTCCCCACCAAGCAGAGAGCCGGAGTGTCGATGGTGAACACCGAGGTGTGCTCGGCGGCAGGCAAACAATCGACGGCCGCTCCACCGGCCCCACCGGCGGCCGTGCCGCCTTCACCGCCAGCGCCGCCAACACCGCCGGCGCCTCCCGAGCCGCTAGACGACGATGTGGTCGAAGAGCTGGTCGTGGTCGCCGGCACCGTGTCGGCATCACTGCCGCAACCGGCACCCCAGGCCATGGCCACGAAGGCTAACGACGCCCATACTCGCTCGGTCCGTCCAAGTGTTCCCATGTGCCTAGGACAGCACCTTTGGTCTGGCGCGTCACTGGATGGTGATCTGAGGATTGACCATCGTGTAGGTGTCGCCGTCTGTGTAGAACATGATCAGGTAGGCTTGGCCACCCAC
Organism: Myxococcales bacterium; assembly: GCA_030590865.1. Lineage (GTDB taxonomy): Bacteria > Myxococcota_A > Polyangia > Polyangiales > Polyangiaceae > JAPYTK01. The sequence goes on from JAUVCD010000695.1 coordinate 1,990, forward strand.
GAGGGACAGGCTTCGCAGCCGGGCAGGTCCCGCCACGGCTGCTGCTGCTGGAGCTGGGGCTGCCCCGCCGTGTCGCCAGCCGTCTATGAACCCCTCATCAACACGCTGCGCGACGGCAGGCTACTGCTCAAGTACTTCGACGATCCGAGCTGGCTCGCCAAATCGCACTACGTCGCGCCCTGAAGCGCCAGCGCTTCGGCCCCGCCGGCCTCACCTTGGCTGCGGTGCTAGCTGCCGCCGGCGCCACCGGCGCCACCGGCGCCGCCTGCACCACCACTGCCACCGGCACCGCACTCGTACCAGACTGGTTGGTCACACTCGGCGGCGCACTCGGTGTCAACGCAGTCGTCCCAAGTCGCGAACAATGGATCGCCACAGCACGGCGTTTCGGTGAAGGCAAGCCAGGGGATACAGCCCTTGCAGCTGATGTCCGTATCGCAAGCCGCGAACTCGTCGCAGCAATGTTCGCTCACGCAGGCCGCGCAGGCGTGCATCATTGCCATCGTCAGGTAGGACTGCTCATCGCTGCAGAACGGCCCATCGCACTGTACCTGGCACGGCGCACCGGAGCCGTAGTAGGCGCATTGGTTGAGACTTTGCCAGGTGGCGATGCTGGGATCGCTCGCATAGGCCTCAGCTTCAGCACAACAATTGGCGTTCGCGCACTCGGCGCAGGCCTCAGAGGCGCCCAACAAGGTCGCGACGTCCACTCCGCAGGAGCCCGAGCTGGATGAGGAGCTCGAGCTCGACGTGGTGCTCGAGCTACTCGTCGTTCCGCCTTCGCCGCCTCCGTCATCGTCCGAACAGCCTGGAGCCGAGACGACCAAAGCGCCACCAACCAGCAATGCAGTCCACCACCATCGCATCTAGTATTCTCCCACCACGCGACGCCAACGCGTCGAGCCTTCTTGAAGCTGCGCCCAGCATAAGCGACGGCGATCCTCCGCCGCAAGGAGGGGCGTGGGGGACTCGGGTGCGAGGACTGCCGTCGCACTGTCGAGCAGCCAGGAGCGTCGGAACAGGCTCAGCCGCCACGACCCTTGCTCACCCTGAGTGGAACCCATCGCCATCTCTGGGCTGGGCAGGCCCATGTGATCAAGGCGTCTCGCGCACCACGAGCGTCTCGAACCAGTCGCCGAGGCATCCGCCCGCGCAATAGCCGGAACCGTAGTCGGTGCCCATGAAGAACACCGCGTTGGCCACCTCGATCCGAAAGCGGCCGGCATCACCGCCGTCGATGGTGGCCACCGCGTGATCGAACACCCTCTCGGTGGCGGACCCGACCGTGACGTCGATCGCGGTGCGCTCGAACCAGCAGTCGCCGTTGTCAAACGACGTGGGCGCGCACAGACCCGCCTCCCCGACCTGAAACGCGAGCGAAGAGTCTGGTGCACCATTGGCCAAGGTCAGCGGAACACTGGAGCCGCGCAACCCGGCGAGAGCCAAGCGATCCGCACTGTCCCGGACGACCACCGTCGGCCTCTCGTTGCAGCTGTAGTAGTTGAGCTGGACCTCGACCCGCGCCATCTCGCCGGGTTCGAGACTCGGGCCGGCACCGGCCGTGTGGACCGTGAACACCAGTGGCTCGGCACCGCCGCCACCGGCCCCGCCGAGGGAAGGACAGCTGACGCTGACGGTCACGCCTTCGGGCGCGGACTCAACGCCGAGGACTTCACAAGTATCGGCGAAGTCCACACTGATGCCGTCCGACCCGGTCGGCAAATCCGCCCCAGAGACCTGGAGGAGAGCGGAGATGGTCCCATCTGGAGACTCGCATTGCTCGTAGCCGGGGGCGTCATCGTCGTCGACCGAGCTGCTACAGGCCACGAGGGCCGGCGTAAGAACAGTACAGCCGAAAACGAGCACAGAGCGCCGAAGGCCGAGAAGAGAGGGAATCGCCGCTCCAAAAAGGTACCGCATCATGTCACCTACCTATGCAATGTCATGACATCACACCGATCGAGATAATGCACTCTCAACCGATTCCGTTGGGGCGCATGGACCGCGAGGTCCGCGAGGTCCGCGAGCTACCCGCGAGCCCCAACAGCCCCCGATGCGGTCGAACTTGAAGCAAGCCTTCATCACGAGCCTCGCTGCTCTGGGCAAGCGTCCCCCCGTCGAACGCCTGTGCCGTGTCGATCAGGGCCTCTCAAAGCCAGCCCAAAGACCTTGCTGCCCCGACCTATCGCCGGAACACTCAGGCCATGCTGGTCGATGAGCTGGAGCTCTTCCGGGCAATTGCCCACAGCGAGGCGCGAGCGCTCTTGATCGGTCGCCAAGCCCTGATCGCTCTGGGCATCCCAGTGTTGACGAGCGACTATGATTTCTGGATTCACATCGATGATGCCGAAGCATTCAACCAGGCGCTCGAGCCCCTGGATCTAGTACCGAGTCGGTCGCCCGAGGAAGCGCGCCGAATCGGCCGGTACGTGCTCGAGAACGACGAGCACATCGATGTGCTCGTCGCCCGTTCCATGCCGACCATCGACGGAACGCGGGTGGCGTTCGACGACGTCTGGGAACGGAGGCAGGAACTCGAGCTGGCGACAGATGTCCCCGTGGCGCTGCCCTCGCTCGATGACCTGATCGCCACCAAGCGCTTCGCTGCACGTCCGAAAGACGCCGAGGACGTCCGCCTACTCGAGGTGCTACGATCGAAATTGAAGAGATGACCCAACCATTCGAGCCTCCGCCGACCGATGTGGTCAACGAGATCCGACGCCTCTCCGCGCGAAGCCTATCGGTGGCCGAGTTTGATGCCTATGTGAACGCTCCAATGGGCGCCG
>JAUVCD010000433.1 GCA_030590865.1 Myxococcales bacterium
ATGCCCGTGCGTCTCGGACTACCGGTCGGCGTGCGGGGCATGACCCAGCTGGTCGCCGGACCCCAGTGCGCTACCAGCGTCGGTCTGGTGCAATTCGGTGCCTCGGCGCTGGCCGAGGCTCGAGGACGGGGCGTTCTCGAGCCTGGGTTGGAGGACGAGATCGAAGCGCCCCCGGAGAGCCAAACCAAGCGGCGCTCCGGTTCGAGGATTCTGGGCTGGCTGCGGGCAGCCTTCTAAAGACCAACCACGACTCCAGTTATCGCCAAGCCATCAAGCCGCAAGGAACCGCCAGAGACCAGCAAGACATCGACCGTGCACGACGCAAAGCCGCCCCTGGCTGCTCACGGAGAAGAGGCGCTCCGTGACATCACAAGGGCCGAGGTGGTCAAGGGAGCGCACGAGTCCCGGGAGAAGATGATGAGTTTCTCGATCGAATTCGCTGAAGACAGTCTGTCCTACGACGCTCGTATCAAAGTGATTGGTGTGGGTGGGTCTGGCGGCAATGCCGTCAATACGATGATCAACCTGGGACTCGAGGGAGTCGAGTTCGTGGTGGTCAACACCGATGCCCAGGCGCTCAACAACTGCGAGGCGCCGACCAAGGTTCAGATCGGTACGAACATCACTCGTGGACTCGGCGCTGGAGCCGACCCCGAGCGAGGTCGGAAGGCGGCCATCGAGGACGTCAACCGCATCAAGGAAGTATTGACCGGCGCGGACATGGTGTTCATCACCGCCGGTATGGGGGGCGGTACGGGCACCGGGGCCGCCCCAGTCATCGCCCAGCTCGCTCGGGAGGAGGAGATCCTGGCGGTCGGCGTTGCGACCAAGCCGTTCTTGTTCGAAGGCAAGCAGCGGGCGCGACGGGCCGAGCTCGGCCTCGACATGCTCCGGGACGAGGTGGATACGTTGGTCACCATCCCGAATGAGAAGCTCCTCTCCCTCGATGAAGAGGATCTGTCCTTCATTGATGCCTTCCACAAGGCGGATGAGGTTCTCTACCAGGCCGTCAAGGGTATCAGCGATCTGATCACCCAAAGCGGTATGGTCAACGTTGACTTCGCTGACGTGCGGACCGTCATGGCCAACATGGGCCGCGCCCTGATGGGCACCGGCTGTGCCAAGGGCGAAGGTCGCGCGCGGCTCGCTGCTGAGCTGGCGGTAAGCTCGCCCTTGCTCGACGACATCTCGGTTGACGGCGCCACGGGCGTGCTCATCAACGTGGTCGGCGGTCCGGACATGCGTATGCGTGAGGTAAGCGAAGCGGCCACTCTCATCCAAGAGCAGGCCCACGAGGACGCCAACATCATCTTCGGCGCCACCATCGACGACACGGTGGGCGACACCATCAAGGTGACGGTCATCGCGACGGGTTTCGAGCAGAACGAGATCGAGGTGGTCGAGGAGACCGAGGCCGCCGCCGAGGTGCCGGTCGAGATGGAGGTTGCTCGCGAGGTGGCCAGGCGCAGCTCGGCGATTCGTCCTGCTCGTGCCGCTCAGCCGGTGCAGACTCAACGAGCTCCCGCCGCGCGGGTCGCTCGCTCCGAGCGCTACGAGACCCTGGACGAGGTCCCCGCGTCGTCCCGACGACGGTTCCGCGAGGACCAGCCGGTTCGGACCCGTACGACCGGTGAGCGTGGCCAAAACATCCTGGTGGCTCGCGACGAGGTCGACTGGGATACGCCTGCCTACCAGCGGCGCCGCGGCTAGGTCGCAAGCTCTAGAGCAACGAGCGGTTTGACGCCGGCGCCATCAGTGGCGTCGGCGTTGTTCCTTTGAGGTCGGCGCCACGGACCAGGGGACTGCCGGTCAGGCCTCGTTACCGAAGCTAAGCGAAAACGGCCAAACCGCTTCGTTGCTCGCTAGCTCACTCGACGCAACGCCCGTCGACCGCCTGGCAGCGCTCGGCGTGCTGGCAGGCGCGCGAGTTGCGGCAATCGCCATTGACGGCGGCGACGCAGCGGCCCTCCTTGATGGAACAGAGGCCGCGGACCTTGCAGTTGTAGCTCTTGCGGCAATGGAGAGCGGTGCTGGCCACACAGTTGCCGTCTTTGGCGTTGCACATGCCTTCGGTCTTGCACCGATGGGAGCGCAGGCAATCCCCTTCGGTGGCCCGGCAGTCACCGTTCACGATGCTGCACCACGCCAAGGAGCGGCACCTGTCGCTCTGCTGGCAGTCAGCGTCGGTGAGGGCAGTACAGGAATCGTTCACGGCGCTGCAATGGCCGCCGATGGTGCACATGGCAGATTTGGCGCAGTCCGCGTGACTGGCCACGCAGGTGCCATCTCGAGCGGTGCAACGGCCGTGGCGCTGGCAGATCTCGCTCCTCTGGCAATCTGCGTTCTGCGTGACCCTGCAGCCGTTCTTGCCGGCCGAACAGAGGCCGCTGTCGCGGCACCGCTTTGAGCGCTGGCAGTCGGCGTCCTTGCCGACGAGGCAATGGCCGTCGACGGCGGTGCAATCCCCCGACATCGCGCAGGCGCGTGAAGACTCGCAATCGGCGTTACTGGCGGCCCTGCAGCCCTTGTTGCCCTCGCTGCACAACCCTGCTGTCCGGCACATCAGGGTCTTCTTGCAGCTCTCGGCGCACTCCCCACCGCTCCCATCGTCGTAGCGCAAGAGCTTGCACTGACCGTTGTTCTTGCAGCGGTTCGAAGCGCGGCAAGCGGCTTCCGAAGCGGCTGAGCACATCCCCACCCCTTCACAGCGGCCGTAGGTTCGGCAGGCCTCGGTGTCCTTACAGGCTCGGCCCGCTGGGCGAACGCACCTTCTTTCCTTCGCCGAGCAGAAACCATAGACCGCGCAGCTCTCGCTCTGACGGCAGTCGTCATCCGATCCGGCGATGCAGTTGCCGTATTCGGCCGTGCAGGCGCCCGATCGCCGGCACCGCTCGGTCCCGGCGCAATCCTCGTTCTTGCCGGCGACGCATTCAGGCCCCGCATTGATGCCTCGGGCGTGCTTCTTCCGAAATGCGCAGTCCCCTCGGGCGGCACAGCCAGCGTGCTTCTGACAGTCGGCCTGGCCACCGATGACGCACTCGCCCTCCCGTGCCGAGCAGTATCCTATCTGCTGGCAATAGTACCGCTCGGCGCAGCTCTGGTCGGTCGCTTGGCAGCGGCCCTCCTTCGCCGAGCAGCGGCCGTGCTCGCGGCAGTCCCGGGAGGCCCGACAGTCGGCGTCCGCCGTGGCCACGCACTTGCCGCTTTGGGCCACGCAGGCTCCCGACGCGGCGCAGGCTCGCGACGGTCGACAATCGGCGTCCTGGCCGGCCACGCAGGTGTCGTCCCGGGCGGTGCATTCGCCGTCAGTGATGCAGCGGATTCGCTTGGCGCAGCGCAAGTCGGCTCGATCGGCCGCCAGGCACTCGAAGTCGAAGCAGACCAGCGGTTGAACACAGTCTTCCGAAGCCTTGCAACCCCCGCCATTACCGGATTTGCAGCCGGCCAAGGCCATCATCAGAGCGAGTCCCACCCAGGTCGCGTGCCACCCCATGGCGGCGAGCTTCGGTCCAGGTTGTGGTGCGGTCAAGCTGAGCTCCGCGCCCTGCTCGACCGCTGTGATGACTAAACCAGCCTCAGTGGAAGCTGGGCTGCTCGCACCGACAGGCAGCCACCGCGGCCTGGCCCGCGCTCAGACCGCCATCGCCCGCCGGCAGGTCCTGCGGCCATAGCGGTGTGACGCCTGCCGCCGTCAGCTGGCTCACGAGCCGCTGGAGCAGCAGGCGGTTGACCATACAGCCACCGCCGAGCACGACCTCGGCCGTGCCGGCTTGCAGCGCCAGGGCGACCAAGCCGTCGGCCAAGCCGTTGTGGAACCGAGCGGCTCGCTGCCCGACCGGTGCCCTGTCGTTGGCCAATGCGGCAATCAGCTCGCGGGTATCGAGCACCCCGCTGGTCGCCGGCAATGGGTAGCCATCTGGACAGCCCGGATCGGCTGCCGCTTCGAGTCGGGCCGCCGCCTCCCCCTCGTAGTCCTGAGTGTCCGTCGCCAGGCCCAAGATCGCGGCGGCGCCGTCGAACAGTCGGCCGGCGCTGCTGGTCAAGGGTGACACCGATCGGACAGGGCAGATCTCAGCCACCGCTTCGTCGTAACACTCGACGGCCCCAGGCATTTCGCAGTCGAGCAGCAGGCTGGTGGCCATTCGCCAGGGTTCCAGGGCGGCACGGTCTCCGCCAGGCTGGGGCACCGTTCGAAGATGGCCTATGCGGCGGAAGTCGGCGTAGCCGCCGAGCAGCACCTCGCCGCCCCAAATGGTCTCATCTGGACCATAGCCCAGACCATCGAGCACGATGGCTGCCACCTCGTGGTCCTGCTCGATCCCGTGTTCGACCAGCACCGCAGCCAGGTGGGCATGATGGTGCTGCACACGAACCAGCGGCAGGTCCGCGAAGTGTTCTTCTGCGTGCCGGGTCGAGGTGAGGTCGGGATGGAGATCGATGGCTACCGCCTCGGGCAGGACCCGGCCGAAGCGGATCATGCGCTCGATCTCTTGGACGAAGGCTGCCTCGGCCCGAGGGTGGTCCAGGTTGCCCAGGTGGCGGCCGACGACCAGCTCGCCACCGTTCAGCGTTGCAATGGTGACCTTGAGCTCGGCGCCGAGGGCCAGAATGGCTCGCGGCGGCAGACAGGAGGCCTCTAGCGGGCGTGGCACGAGGCCCCGTGCCCGACGGACCCATGCCCCGCGGCGTGGCCCGCTCTGCCCCCCAGCGCCACGATGTGGCGCCGTCCGAAAGACACTGTCGTCGCAGGCCACCTCGATGTCCCGGTCGTGAAGCAGCCAGGCGTCGGCGGCCAGCCCCTCGATGGCCTCCTCGTTGCTCGTCGTGATCGGCTCAGAGGGGTGATTGCCCGACGTCATGACCCGCACCTCGTCAGCGTCTCCGAACAGCAGGTGGTGGAGCGGACTGTAGGGCAGCATGACGCCCAAATCGGTGAGGCCTGGCGCCAAGCTTGCCGCCAAGCCGTGGTTAGGCAGCGCTGGCGCTACGACGATGGGTGCGGCGGGCGAGCAGAGCAGCTCTAGGTCAGCTGGCTGCAGTGCGACGATGCGGGCTGCGGCGGCGGCATTGGGCACCATGATGGCCAGCGGTTTGCGGTGGCGGCGTTTCAGGCGACGCAGTCGGGCTACGGCCTGCTCGTCCCGGGCGTTGGCTGACAGGTGAAAGCCCCCAATCCCCTTGATGGCGAGTGTCTGTCCAGCGGCGATCAACTGGCGGGCCTGTTCGATCGCCTCGGCAGGATCGGCGCCAACCGAAATCGGTGGTCGGTCGGGCCGCGACCGGTCGGTCGCCAGCCACACCTGGGGACCACAACGGGGGCAGGCGATGGGCTGGGCGTGGAATCGCCGGTCCGCCGGATCGTGGTACTCGCGCTCACAATCCGGGCACATGGCGAAGCTCGCCATGGTGGTATTGGGGCGGTCGTAGGGCAGGCGCCCGGCGATGGTGTAGCGGGGACCGCAGCGCACACAATTGATGAAGGGGTAGCGGTAGCGGCGGTCGCTCGGATCGAGAAGCTCGGTGAGGCATTCGGCGCAGACCGCTCCGTCCGGCGCCAGCGATACGCTCAGCTGCTCGCTCGCCTCGCTGGCCACCACTGCGAAGTCCCGCTGGTCAGAGCGCAGCGGTCGGCTTTGCTCATCCAGGTCATCGATCTGGCCTGGCGGGCTCAGCTCGGTGCGCAGCCGAAGCCGAAAGTGCTCGATGGCCTGAGGGGCGCCTTGCACCTCGATGACTGCGCCCCGCCCTTCGTTGCGCACCCAACCTACCAGCTGTTGCTCGACCGCCAGTCGATAGACGAAGGGGCGGAAGCCCACCCCTTGTACGGTGCCGCCTACGACCAGGCGGCAACGGCTGATCGGCGCCGCGGGACCGTCCTTCCCCGGCACTGGGGCTCAGGACTCCTTGATCTTATCGAGCACGAAGGCGTCGACCTCGTCCCGCAAGGCGCGCGCATCGGCTACGAGCTGATCGAGGTCCTGGTTCATTTCGGCCTTGAAGGCGTCGTCTTTGATAGCCGGGAGGTTGATGCGCACGTTGTAGACGGCGCCTTCCACTCCAGTGCAGCCGATCAAGGCGGCCACGCCGGCATCGGACAGTGACGGCGGATTGCCCTTCTTGGCGACCTCTGCGGCGATCTCGATGGTTTCGTAGCAGAGCTTTGCCGTCTGCAGAGGGACCCGCGAGGCAGCCTTGTAGCCCTCCTGAATGGCTGCGAGGCGCGCCTTCTTCTCTTCAGGCGTCTTCTTGGGGAGCCTTTGGGCGGCGAGCACCGAGTTGAACGCATCGGTGTCCGTGTCCACCGAACGGATGAGCCGCTCCTTGATGTCCTGGGCTCGGGTGGCGATCTCGTTCAGCCGGTCCCAGACGTCTTCGAAGCCCACCTTGCTGATGGTGAGATTGGACACCATGCAGGCTAGCGCTGCGCCGATGGAGCCGCACAGGGCGGCCACGCTGCCGCCGCCCGGGGCGGGCGACTCGCGGGATACCTCGTCGACGAAGTCGCGGGTGGACAGGGCCATCAGGCACGTCTCGGGCCGCTCGGGGATGCCCAGCACCTTGGCGTCGATGTCGAAGGGCGTGACGTCGTCGAGCTTCATGCTCTTGGCGGCGACCTCCATCACATCACGCCAGGGCAGGGCGGTGCTGCCGCCGTGGCGCTTCAGGTAGTAGCGACCGGCCTCGAGCATGCCCTCGTAAGGAATGACGCCGACGACTTCGCTGCCCGTGATGACTAACCTGCGGTCCCGCGCCATCTCACGGCAGGCTTCGAGCACCAGGTGAGGCGGGGTCACGTGGTAGTCGGTCAGGTTCATGGTGATCTGGGCGCAACCATAATCTTCGATGATCCAGCCGATGGCCTTGCAGTGGTCGAACATGCCGGGCTTGAACACCGGCTTGTTCTCCAGCGTCGAGCGGTCCTTGATGAGCGGGGACAGCCCCTCGGTGGCCGTCTTGCCATGCTCGGCCTGATAGTGCTCGTCCAGCTCGTCCCAGCTCTTGGCGACGGTGTCGCAGATGCCGCAGGGGAAGCTGTTCTCGCTCGGCTTGAACTTGAGCAACTCGCCGCGGAAGTAGTCGGGGTGGATGTTGCCGCTGCGCTTGGTTCGTCCCGTCTCGCGGATCTCGTAGGCCATGTCCAAGGCGTGGCGCTTGTCACGAGTGGCCAGGTTGATGTTGTAGGCAATCAGAAACTCCCGGGCGCCAATGGTGACCACGCCACTGCGGGCGATTCGGTCGTTCCATTCGGCGGGCCCGAAGTCAGGCTTCCATTTCGGATCGACGAGCTTGTCAGGCAGAGCCTCGTACTCACCTTTGCGCACCACCGCGAGGTTGCGCCACTCAGGTCGGCTGGCGGCATGCTCGTAGAGGTAGACCGGGATCTTCAGCTCCTCGCCCACCCGCCTGCCGAGCTGGCGAGCCAAGTCGGCGCAGTCGTCCATGGTCACTCCGGCCACCGGCACGAAGGGACAGACATCGACGGCGCCGTGGCGGGCATGGGTGCCCGTTTGCCGACGCATGTCGATGAGGTCCGGCGCTCGTTTGATCACCTGGAAGGCACTCTCGACCACCGCCTCGGGCGACCCTACGAAGGTCAGCACGGTCCGATTGGTGTCCGTGCCAGGATCCACGTCCAGCACTCGGGTTCCCTCGACCCCATCGGCCGCGGCCACTAGAGCCTCGATCACTTTTGGATCACGACCATCACTGAAGTTCGGGACACATTCGACGAGCTTCATGAGCATTCCTCCGCAGTTGCTGAGCACACCACTGGTAGTCAACTGCCCGTCGCACAGCAAGGGAGCGGCTGCCGGCGACTCGCACTAGCGAGGCTGACTCGGGACAAGCGAGGCGCACGAGCGCGGGGGGCCAAACATGGATCGACTATGGTCCATCCGCTGGGCCTGTTCTCGATCCATTGTGGCCTTCCCGTGCTGGCCAGTGGCTTGGCGCGGTCGCAGCCAGATCGCGTCGTGCCGGAATAGCCTTGTAAGTTCAGCTGGTTAAAAAGCGCCCACCTGGGAGTCTCGAGCCTAGGTGGTTGTGTGTGTGTCGGCATACTACATGCATGACCGCCCACCAGTTCTACCGCCGACTGGAGCAGAGCGGCAGGCAGGCCACCCGAGGAAAGCCGACATGAACACGAAGCGATGGATGGGACGGATGGTGACGTTGGGCGCCCTGGGCCTCGTCGCGGCTTGTGGGGTC
>JAUVCD010000722.1 GCA_030590865.1 Myxococcales bacterium
CACCCCAGGGCGAGAAATCCAGCCGCTACGCCGAACAGCACCCCCACCGTCCTGGGACGGCGGCTAGAGGGTGTCGAGGAGCGGCCTTTTTGTTCCATGGGTTTTAGGGGGACGTGTCCGGGCTAAGCCGTTTAATAATAAGCACTTACGCCGTGCGGCGCGAGGCCGCCCCGGAAGGCGTCCCAGGGCCGTGAATATTGCGAGTCGGCGGCTCGTCTTCCCATCGTAGGCGCTCTAACCGCCAGTGGTCCGCCCGTCGTGATTTGGGCCGGCCGCCACCGATTGACCAGGAACTGTTGAATCTTGTACCCGTATCATGCACGAGAGCGGTCGTGGCGCCTTGGGGCGTTGGCAACTCGGTCCGTGCCTCCCTTGCTTGAGGAGACCCCCCTATGTTGAAGAGAATCCTGGCCGCTGCTGCGGTCGTCTGCATCTCCTTGCTCGTCTCCGCGAGCAGCTGGGCCGGCGGAGCGACGAACTTGGTGAAGACCAAGCAGACCGCGCTGTTCGCCGTCGTGGCTCAGCCGAAGACCGAAGCGCGGCAGGCCAAGCTGCGGGCCATGTTTGACGAAGTACTCGCCTACGAGGTTTTTGCGCGCAACTCACTGGGCAAGAAGTGGGCTGATCGGAGCGATGCCGAGCAGCAGCAGTTCAGTGAGTTGCTCACCAAGCTGGTCCGCAACAACTACCGGCGTAACCTCAAGAATATGCTCGACTACCGGATCAAATACGTCGGGGAGAAGGGTAAGGGCGACGGAACCTTGGTGCAGAGCCGGGCGGTCCACAAGACGGACGCGCGGGAGCCGGAGATCGAGATCGATTTCCTGGTCGCCAAGGAGGGCGGCAAGCTGATGATCGTCGACATCATCACCGAGCGCGCCAGTCTGGTGAAGACCTACAAGTCCCAGTTCCTTCGCATTCTGCGCAAGAAGGGCTTCGATAAGCTCATCGAGAAGATGGAGAAGAAGCTGGCCAAGCAGCAGAAGGACTGACCGGCTCTCTCCACCACGAGCCATCCGAATCGAAGGGTCGGCTTTCGACCGTTTGGGTAGGCCGCTTGTTCGCCTCCCCGAGCTGGCGTTGATAGCCTATCGATTCGGAACCCAATGGCCCGTCCAGATCCGGCAATCTCGCTTCGTGTGCCCTCCCGCGCGCGGCGCCTCGCGCCCGACCGGCTCGTTGATCCCGAGCGGCCCAGGCTGCGGCTCGTGGTCACCAAGGGCCGGCTCGGGGTCGAGCTGGAGGAGCCCTTCGCGCTCGGGCCCCTGATGGTCAGCGAGCTCGGGCTGGTGCTGCCGGAGGTGCGCTTCCCGGTGGAGCTGTCCGGGGGGGTCACCGCTTTCCGAAACAAGCGGGGCAGCCTCGAGCGATTGGTGGTGTCGCTTCCGGCGGCGAGCTTCCAGCGCTGGGGGGCGGCCCGCCTCGCTCGGGTGCTGGACGACGAGGTCGTGCAGTTCATTGCGGCACCCCTCGAGGACGGCTGGCTGGTGGGCCTCTGCGGACATCACAGCGCTCTGGCATTCGAGGTTCTGCTGGCGCCTCTCAGTGGTGACCTGCGGTTGATTCCGACGGCCGCTCGGGGGCTTGGTCTGTCGGTACCGCCTCAGGCGCTGGCGGTGAACGTCTTGGGCGCTTTGCTCAAGCCGGTAGGGCGCAAGGTCGGCGGTGCGGTGATCATCGAAGAGGCGGCCGCGATGGTGTCCAAGCAGTTGTTGCCTTTGGCCGGCATGCGGGCGGCTTCGGTAGGCGCGCTGCAGTGGACTGAGCTGTGCTTCGACGTGGCCGAGGTTGCTGTGGAGGCCATGGCCGACGCGCCGCCGGCTGTCGCTACGCCTCGAGTCGCGAGCGCCGTCGAGCTTGCGGCGCTCGTGGCCGAGTCGGAGCAGGCCCTGGTGGCAGGCAATCTGGACGAGGCGCGGCGCGGCTATCTGGCAGCCCTGGCCTCGGCTCCGCGGCATCAAGAGCTCACCCGCCGCCTCGCCGAAGTCGACGCCGTGGTCGGCGAGCGAGCGGAGGCCGCACTGAGCACCTTGTCCAGTGCCCTGTCGCCGATGGACGCTGGCATCCTCGGCGCGCAACTCTTGGCCGCCACCGGCGACCGCGACGGCGCCGGTGCAGCCATGCGGCGGGCCGCGGAACAGGAGCCCTATGGGTCCCTTGCGGCCCTCTGCTGGCTCGAGGTCGCCAAGCTCGAACCAGAGCCGGAGCAGTCAGCTGCCGCGCTGGACGAAGCGATTGCCCGGGCCCCTGGGTTGGCGACCATCCGGTGGCAGCGTTTCGAGCAGCGGCTACGGGCCGGCCAACTTCAAGAGGCGCAGGCGGACGTCGAGCATCTCGAAGCCGCCGCCACCAGTGCTCACCAGCGGCACGAGATCATGCGGCGGGCCGCCGACCGATGGCTCGAGCAACGGGCGCTCGATGAGGCTGTCGAGGCCTACGAGCGGGCGCTCCGGTATGCACCAGACAGCATTACGGCCGTCGCCGGCTTGGCCAGGTCGCTAGATGCTGTCGGCCACCGGCGCCGGGCGCTCGAGCTATCGAGCCGTGCCGTGGCGCTGGCGGAACGATCCCGGCAGCCGGCCCATGGCATCACCGTCGAGCTGGCTCAGCTGCTCGTCGAAGTTGCCGACGATCGCCCTGCGGCTATCTCACGGATTCGTAGGGTGCCGGGCTTCGTCGCGGCGACCTTTGAGGCTCGCCTACTGGAAGCGCGCTGGCGTGCCGAGCTCGGTGATTTGTCCGGGGCTAGCGAGGCGCTCGCCCGTCTGGCCGATGCCATCGACGGGGCGGCTGGCGTGCTGGTAGAGGCACCATCACCTACTGCCGATGTCGATAGGGCTACCTATGCGGGTTTGTGGGGCTCAGAGGACGGTAGCGAAGGACTCGAGCCACCGCGCTACGGCAGCGGCCGGGACGCGCGGCTCGCCATCGCCATGTTTTGTGAAGAGGGGGCGCGGATCGAGGAGCTCGATCGCGGAGACCTGCGGGCGGCTCGCAGACTGCTGGGCCAAGCACTCCGGTTGGCCCCTCAGCGCCGGTCGATCCAGGCGAGTTTTCGCCGCGTGGCCGCCGAGCTCGACCCACCACCGAGCACCAAGCGAAGCGATGCACCAGGTCCGGCCGCCACCTATTCAGCGCCCCGCTCCGAGCCGGCTCCCGGCTCCACGGCTACGCCCTTCAGAACCTCCCCATCGGCGCGGCCTCCAGCCATGGGAGCAGGCGCAACGAGCGGTGCCGCCAGCGACGAGACGGGGCCCTCCACCGAGCACCAACCGGTGGCTGCGACTGCTGCTTCAGGCGATGAGGTGAGCACTCGCCGACTCGGCTCGGAGGCTGGGTCTGGGCCCTCGGTCCCCACCCAGGGCGGGGATGATCGAGGGGATGAGCAAGCCCTGCCAGCAGCTGCCGTCGCGGCGCTGCTCACACCTGCCCTGGGAGACCAACTCGCCGCCTTGGGCGAAGAGCCGAGCGACGAAGATGAGGTCACCCTCGAGCTACGTGCCGAGCAGCTCTCCGAACGTCTCCGTGCCGATCCCAACGATGCACTCGCCGTCGCTGAGCTCGCCGCCTTGCTCGAGTTGCTCGGTCGGGACCACGAGCTGCTGGCGCTGTTGTCGGCTCGCATCGATGAGGTAAGCGGCGCTGAGCGCGAGGCCCTGGTCGTCCAACGGCGGGCGGTGCTCGGGCGCTTGATTGGGGCGGCCAGCGAGGCAGGGCGTGACGAAGAAGCGTCCCTCTACCAGCTGATGCTGGAACGAAACGACTAGCCCCGCCGTTGGTCCCCCGCCTCGGCAGTGCCCCTCGATGGAGGCGGTTTGTTCGCCCAATTGGCGCCCGTCGTGGTACCGGCAACAAGCGAGTGGAGGAGTGTCCAGGATGTTGCTCGACGAACCCAGCAACAGAGAGCGACCCGTCCGAGAGACCGAGAGGCGCCGTCCGGTCATCGTGCAGAAGTACGGCGGTTCGTCGGTAGCGGACATCGACAAGCTTGGTCTGGTGGCCGACCGCATCGTGGCCACCAAACACGCAGGCCATCATGTGGTGGCGGTGGTGAGCGCCATGGGCAAATCCACCGATGGGTTGCTCGATCTCGCCAAACGTGTCGCCGCCGGTGGGTCCCAAGGTGACGCTGCGACGCCCCCTCGGCGAGAGCTCGACATGCTGGTGTCGACCGGCGAACGAGTCGCCATGTCGCTGCTGTCCATTGCCATCCAGGCCCGGGGCCTCAAGGCGATATCCTTCACCGGGTCCCAGTGCGGCATCATTACCAACGACCGCCATTTCGACGCCCGAATCATCGAGGTCCGACCCCATCGGATCGAGGACGAGCTCGCCCGAGACCAAGTCGTCATCGTGGCGGGCTACCAAGGGATGAGCTACCGCCGGGAGATCACCACTCTCGGTCGGGGCGGCACCGACACCACGGCCGTAGCCCTGGCCGCCGCCCTCGGGGCAGAGCGTTGCGAAATCTACAGCGATGTGGATGGCGTCTACTCGGCCGACCCCCGGGCGGTGCCTGACGCACGGCATTTG
>JAUVCD010000044.1 GCA_030590865.1 Myxococcales bacterium
GCCGGAGTTGGTGATGTTCATGGACCGGGGCGGCATCCGCTTCTTCGCCGATACGCTCGGCTTTCGGCTGGTCGAGTTCGTCAGAGGCGACACGCCGAACGTGACCTTCGATCCGCCGGTAGAACTCCCAGACGGCAACATCCTGGAAGGCCCCGGAACACTCGGCCAGTCCCTCTGCGTGCTGGAGAAGACCGCGTAGCCTGGGCCCGCAGATGCGGGCTCTTCGCGTCTTGTGCACGCGATCACGCCGCCAGCCGAACCTCGATCGGCAGCGTCAGCGCCGTTGTCCGTGCTGTGTTGTAGGCTCGCCCAGACGAGCCATCCGTCAATTGCCTTCCGGCGAGGCTGGTGGTGAGCGGTGGAGAGCCTCCTTAGGATAACGTTGGATAGCGAAGGCTCTGCATGGTTCCCACCATCAGGGCGCGTCGGCGAGCGGCTGAGGCGGAACGAGGCCGGCGCTGACGGCCTTGCATGCCCCGGTCGCGTCGGGACAGCCGCAAGCGTTTCCTCCGAGATCGATCAGCTCGTGGGTGACCCCTTCGTAGGTATCGCCGTTGAGGTCGAAGCTCTGGCACGACAAGGTCGAGGTGCCGACCGCGAGGCGACCTCCCCAGACGGACAAGCCAGCACGGGCACTGTTGGCGACGTGGGTGTTGGTCACCGTTGCCTCGCCCAAACCCAGTTGGGACACGACCACGAGGCCGTCGCCGCCGAATGCGGCTCCGTTCATCCGCGTGTCCACAACGGTGACGCCATCGATGGTCGCGGCGGACTCGGTCACGAAGATCCCTGCCTCGTGGGTCTGCTCGATGCGGGAGGAGCGCAAGGTGAGCACGGCCGGCTGCCCGGTGAGCAGGTTCATTTGGGCCATCACACCGCGCCCGTAGGAGCCGTCCTTCAGGGCCACATCCCGAATCAGCGTGTGGTCGATGAGGACATCTGCACCAATGCCAAGCACCGCTGCCTGGATGTTGTGGTCCAGGACCGAGTGGGTCACGACGAGGGATGAGCGGATCTCCGGGCTCGAGCTGATGACGCTGACCCCCAGGCCGGAGGTCGGGGTCGGTGCGGCCGTCGTGTTTCGAATGACGACTCCGTCGAGGCTTGCCGCGCCATTGGCCACCCAGACCCCCAAGTCGACGCTGCGTTCGAACAGCGAGTGGACCACCGTGACGTCGCCGCGAGCCAGGCCCGAGTCGGAGTCGCGGCTAGCCAGTCCGCGGCCGGTCGGCAGATCGTTGCTCGGGAGGTTGTCTCGTACGACCACGCCCTCGACGTGGGCACGGGACCCCGACACGTCGATGCCGATCTCTCGATTGGTCTCGACGAGGGAGCCGGTGATCGACAGGATCGAGCCGATTTCGCTGCCCGGGGCGGCCAGTGCGGCAATGCCGCGGCCGTAGCTGCCCAGGGCGTCCATCTGAGTGTCCCGTACGACGACTCCCACGATGGTGGCGTTGGACGCTCCTACGAATATGCCGGCGTCCACGTTGCCCTCGATGACCGATCGCGACAGGGAGAGCTCCGCTGGCACCATGCTGTTCAAGTCGGCAAACGCCCCAATGCCGCGCCCGGAGCCTTGGGAGACGGCTTCGGTGCCCCGGACAACGATGTTCTCCGCGTTGAGCTCGGTGCTCTGCAGGAAGATGCCTCCCCACACCGAGCGCTCAATCAAACTGTCCCGCAGGGTCACACTCGTGGCGGTGCCGGTCGTGAGGATCTCCACGCCCGTCGAGTCCGTGTCGTGCACCCACAGCTGCTCGGCGGTCACCGCGCCCGCATCCAGGACGCCGAGCCCCACACCGGCCCCGGTGAGCGCCACACCACGCACGACGGAACCGCCGGCCCCGGCAGCGAGGGTCACCGCCGGGTAGTCGAACTGACCACCCGCGATCTCGACCATGTCGGGGCAGCGTCCCCAGAGGCGAACCGGGCGATCCACCACGACGTTCTCGGCGTAGCTGCCGGCGGCGACGGCGATGAGGGCGCCCGAAGGTGCCGCCGCGATTCCGTCCTCGATGGTCGTCCACGGGCTCGCTGGGCCGCCATCGCTTGCGCCGCCCGCGTAGCTCTGATCCACGTAGACGGTCCCCCCGTCGAGGGGAATGTCCCCCCAGGGGCCATCGCCACAAGGAGCGACTGGATGGCACGTCTCGTCTCCAGGGACCGCCATCAGCCCGTCAGCACAGGGCGCCGCCGGCAAAACGGGCTCACAACCGCGGTCGCCGTCGTGAACGAAGCCCTCGGCGCACATCTCGGGCAACACCCCCGCGTCGATGCAGTCGCCATCCTCGCCCGTCCGCTGCCCTGGCCCGCAGCCAGCGGCCGAGCCCCCGCCGCCATCACCAGCAGGTGGTGGCGATGCCTCTTCGCTGCAGCCGAGCACGGCGAGCACGCCCAGGAGGCCGAGGGTGGTGACAATGCGCACGATTGCCCATCATAGCCCGACCACAGCCGACGACCCACCCGGGTGCTACGCTGAAGCGCTGGTTCAGCGCCGACCCCTTCGATTCGGTCACCGGTCGCCAGCACGACCGGCGGCTCAGCGACGATAGGCGACGTCCTCGCCAGACCTTTCTGTGTCTTGGGGCCCATGGTACCCCTTGAGCTGATGCACCAGGCGGACACTTGGCCCGTTCGGTCAGCTGCCGTAGGCCCTGCCGCAGTCGGCACTTCACTGTGGCGCTTCAAAGGACAGCTGAGCGTCACCGTAGTGGTGAAAGCCTGCTTCGCCTTAGTGCCTGACGGCGTCATGGCATTGGTAGCGCCCGAGCCGCTCTACGTCAGAGCACGCTATGAGTCGGGCGGGGTGACCTTCGGCCCCATCGCTCCACGGGAGACGGTGCCGCTGCTGCCACGAGCTGAAGTGGTGGTCGTGGGGCACGCTCATGCCCCGGCCGAGCCGACCCGGGAGCTGACGGCGCGGTTGTGCCTGTGGCGGGACGAGCAGGCCGTGCTCGATAAGGCCATCCACGTCCGCGGCAATCGAGCCCGGGACGGTGAGTTGGAGCCCTTCGACCGCATGCCGCTGGTCTTCGAGCGGGCCCTCGGCGGAATCGGCGCCGCCGACAACCCCCTGGGGGTGGGCTTGGGCGGTGCGGGTGAGCCGCCCAACCTCGTCAGCGTGACCGCTCCTGACTCGGCGGTTGGCTGCTTCGCCCCGATTCCAGCGTTGTTTCCCGTGAGGCAGGCGCTGCTCGGCACGTCCTCGCGCGAGGCCATCGCCCAAACGGTTGCAGACATCCCGGAAGACCTCGATTGGAGCTACTTCCATTCCGCGCCCCCGGACCAGCGCCTCGATGCGCTGCGAGGCGATGA
Organism: Myxococcales bacterium; assembly: GCA_030590865.1. GTDB lineage: Bacteria > Myxococcota_A > Polyangia > Polyangiales > Polyangiaceae > JAPYTK01. Next base: position 3,319 of record JAUVCD010000044.1, read on the forward strand.
ATGGCTCGAGCTCGAGGGCATGACCGCCGGTTCAGCCACCCTCCGTACCAGGCTGGCCCAGGCACGCGCTGTGGTTCAGATCCTCGGCGAGCGGGCCGAAGGTGTGCCGCGCTCGGTTCCTTTGGTGGCCGACTTGGTGCACATCGACACCGACCAACAGCGGTGCGCCGTGGTGTGGCGCGGGAGCTTCCCGGTGGCCAGCGAAGCGGTGCTGGCGCCACTGCTGGTTGCTGGCGCCGTCGAGCTGCCGGGACAACCGGTGCGGTGGCCCGCCTCGGCGGAGGAGGTCCCCTTGGGGGCGCTGCAGGCGCCTGCCCAGGTTGGAGCTAGCTCGGAATCGACCGCCGATGTGGGCCAGACCAAGATCTACGTCCCCGGAGGGGCGCCGAAGGTCGGGGTCGACAGCACCAACGAGATGACGACGGCCCAAATCAGAGCTGCCGTAGCTCGTCAGCTGCTGCCTTTCGAAAAGCGACCGCCTTCCCCAGATCGGACCTCGAGCAGTGCACCAGCCCAAGCCATTCCCGGAGCCCCCTGGACCAAGAATGTGGCCAAACCAGTGCCCCAGCCCCGAGACATCTGCGACGCGACCATAGACATGCGCGCCGCCGATCTACCCATGAGCATCCTGGTGGCGACCGCTGGAGCCGGCCAGGCCAGTCGGACGGACGAGGGTGGCACAGCTGGCGCAGCGGCCGAGCAAGCTGCCGCCGAGGAGAAAGCAGCAGCCGAGGGAGCGGCAGCCCAGGAGAGGGCGGCGGCCGAACAAGCTGGCGCCGAAGCCGAGGCTCGCCGGCAGGCCGAGGCAGAACGCTTTGCCGCCGAGCAAAAGGAGGCACGCCTGGCCGCTGAACGCCAGCGCGCGGCGCGCATAGCGGAACGGCGCAAGGCCGCCAAGGAGCTGCGCGCCAATCTCTATTCCCAGCGGAAGAAGCGCGGCAAGCAGGACTGAACCCGGCCGGCCGCAACGCCCATGGGGATCCGTGCCCGCCGGCGCGCGTCCCCGACCCTCCCCGGCGGCCGCAAGCCCCCAAACCGATGGTGAGGGCGCAGCGGCATTGGTAGGCTCGGGCGATGCCGAACACGAGCTACGCCCACGTACGACTCGAGTCGCCCCACTTCGACACGGACCACCTCGACGTTCACGTGCTCGATGGGCGGGAGTCGATTTCGAACCCGTTTCATTTCGACCTCGAAGTCGTGGTCAAGGGGGAGCCGCTCGACCTCGACATCATTTCGGGTGCGAACGTGCGCATCGTATTCGAGCGCGGGGAGGAGGTTGTCCGGAAGGTGCACGGGGTCGTTTCGGCCGTGGAAACGCTCTACGACACCGAGGACGCCGCCACGACCTACCGCATCGAGGTCGTGCCTCGCATGTTCCGCATGTCCTTGGTGGAGACGCTCGACATCTTCATAGACAAGAGCGTGCCCGAGATCATCGAGGCCAAGCTCGCCCTGGTGGATCTAGGAGCCATTGGCATCGATTACGAGCTGCGGCTGATGCACACCTATCCGCGCCGCGAGTTCACCGTGCAGTACAAGGAAACGGATCTCGCGTTCATCTCGCGCCTGATGGAGCACCTCGGTATCAGCTACTTCTTCAAGCACGAAGATGGTCAGGACCGGGTCATCTTCACCGACGACCCGAACGGCTTCGAGGAGGTCCCTGGCGACTCGTTCGTCCCCTACCACGGTCGCGGTGAAGAGGTTGGCGTGCACGGCTGGCACACCAAACGCAAGCTCATCCCACGGACCTACGTTTGTCGCGACTACAACTACCGCACCCCCTCCGTCGAGCTGCAGGCTGAGCACGTCCTGGACGGCGGCGATGCTGGCGGGATCATCGAATACGGCGGCCACGTCAAGGACAACACCGAGGCGGCTCATCTCGCCATGGTTCGCTCCCAGGAGCGGCTCGCCACCCAGGTGGTGCACACCGGCCGGAGCACGGAGCAGCGGTTTGGGGCGGGGTATCAGTTCAACCTGGGCGGGCATGCGGCTGAAGGCGGTATGCTCATCGTGGAGATCCATCACCACCACTCCCAAGCGACGACGACCGGCGGCGCGACAGGTGGCGAAAAGACGTACCGGAACGAGCTCAAGGCCATCGACGGCGCGCTCACGTACCGCCCGCCACGCACCACGCCCATTCCGCGTATCTACGGCGTCATCACCGGACTGGTGGAGACCGAATCTCAAGGCTCGGTGGGCAAGCACGCCAAGATCGACGAAGAGGGACGCTACCTCGTCAGGTTCCTGTTCGATACGGCGGCCCCTGGTGAGCGCAAGGCGTCGCGCCCGGTGCGGCGCATCCAGCCCACGGCCGGGCCGCACTACGGCATGCACTTTCCATTGCGGCCGGGCATCGAGGTCTTGATCACCTTCATCGACGGCGACCCGGACCGGCCGCTCATCGTCGGAGCGGTGCCCAACCCGGTGACGCCGACACCTGTGCACGCAAGCGAGGCGACGAAGAACCGGATTCGTACCGAGTCGGGCGTGCTGTTCGAGATCGAAGACGGCGCGGGTAGCTGAAGGAGGGCGGATGTTCGAGCTCAAAAAGCCTGTCGAGGAAGCAGCCCCGCAGTTGAAGCTGCATTGCACGCGCGGCGAGCCCGCGCCCGAGGGGCTTGTCGCCGATGCGCAGGCCCTCCTCACGTTGCCCGAAGAGGTCAAGCGGCAGTTCGACCAGGTGCTGCTGCCCTATCTTGGCGGTGAGCCCGACGAGGACCAGCAGGCCTGGCTCCACGAGCTCTGCGAGAAGCATGGGGTGGAGCCCGCACAGCTCGTCGGTCCGATCCGGGGTAGCCGGTTTCTCGTCACGAAGGCTGCGCAGACGGCTCAGAGCCATGAGAGCTTCAGCGAGGACCTGGCACATCTCGCCGACGACCCCCGTGCGATTCGCGAGCTCATCGAGATTCTCGTGCCGCTCTTCGAGCGTGCGGCCCCGGTCCTGCGGACTGAGATCATGGAGCGCACGGTGGCCGAGCACGGCCGATTGGTAGAGGCCTGCCACTGGCGGGTCGACAAGATCGTCAACTCCGAACATGGCGACGGCATCAACGTCCCCGTAGCCGTCTTGACCTTCGACTACCGCGAGGGGCCGCAGAGCCAAAGCATCACCCTGCAGCTGTTGCCCGAGCAGCTCAACGAGCTCAAGATGGCGTGCACGCGGATGTTACCGGATGGAGACGGACGATCGTGAGCGAGACTCCCGAGATCCTCTTGCACAGCTTGGCCGGCAAGCCGGCTCCGCCCGAGCTCGGCCCTGCATTGCGGGCGATTCGAGAGCTCGCCCCCGCGTTGACGGCGAAGTTCCACGAGGTCTTGGGTGCAACCTTGGAGATGCTTCCCGAGGACCAAGTCGACAACCGCATTGTGCGCTTGTGCCGCAAGCTCGACGTGGATCCCGAAAAGGCGGCTCCGGCCATCAAGTCGGCCCGTTGGTTGCTCCGCAACGCGGCGAGCAACGACGTGAGCCCCGACGAGCTCACCCAGGACCTGCGAGCCCTGGCCGGCGCCGACACACCGGTCTGCGACCTCGTGGTTCCCGTCTACGAGAAGGCCCTACCTTCGATTCGGCTGGAGATCGTTCAGGGCGCCTTACGCGCCCACGGCAACGTGCTCACCGGGCTGGAGTGGCGCATCGACACGATTGGCGCGAGCAACCTCGGTGCGAATCTGAAGTTCCCCGTCGCGCTGCTGACCTTGCACTACCAAGACCGCCAGCAGCCCGGCAGCTTCACCGTCCAGTTGACGTCGGACATGGTGGCCCAGCTGCGAGACCTGTGCGATCAGCTGCTGCAGTCGTAGGCTCGAGCCCGCAGTCAGCGAAGCTCTCTCCGTTGGGAAGCAGCCAGCGGCATACCGTTCGGTATTCAGCGCCATGCTCACGGCTGACGACGGCTTGGCTCGTCGCCTTGCCGGCCGTCTGCGAGCCGACGAGGGTTGCCCGTCCGCAGATCGCAAGCGCACCGGCGAAGAGCTCGGCTGCAGAGGCCGTCTTGTCGTCGACGACGAGGGTGAGCGGCCAGGCATAGGGATCGCTCTGGCGCGCACGGTGTTCGTAGCGCGCGCCGTTGGCTTCTTCGCGGATGGCCAGCAGCGTGTCGGGCTCCACGAAGTCATCGGCGAGGCGCAGGGCCGCTTCGGCGTCCCCGCCGGGGTTACTGCGGAGATCGATCTCGAGGTGCTCGATGGCGTCGAGCCCGACACGGTGAAGCGCGCTAAACGCCAGCGTGGTCACGTCAGCGGTGAAGCGGCCTAGGGTCAGGCGCGCGGTGCCCTCATGGAGCGTTGCAACCACCGTATCTTCAGCGCTACGGACCGCATCGGCAAGCGCGCTCAACTGCTCCGCGGCCAGCGCCCCAGGTGCCGGCGCCTCCGCGTCGGTGAGGAGCGTCGTCGTCGCGTTGGGCACGACCTGGGCGCCGACGGCGTTGTTCATCATGTTGCCCGTAGTGGGCACCAAGAGGTTCACCGCCGGAACGCAATTGACCATCACCACCGGGTTTCCCATGGTGAACTGGCCCATCTGCATGAAGAGAGGGTTCGCGCAACCGGCGTTGTCGCCATTGGTCATCGGGATCTTCGCGCTCATGTTCAGCGCCGGCATGAAGCCGAAGTAGATGTTGGGCGAGAACGGCACGGCCGTCGCGTGGGACGCCTGGTTCGGATAGGGAACGGGAATGGGCGAGGGCGCGGCCGGCGTGAGGCACACGTCGGGGAAGCCGATGTTCATCCCCGCCCCGTTGTTGGCTGCAACCATCATCAGTTTAGGTGAACCTCTTTGCCGTTGATCGTGGTGACGCCCTTGGTGGTGATGGTGGCGCGCTCTGCGTGGGTATGCACGTCGCCTGCGATGAGGTCGTGCTTCTCGCCCGCGCGGGTGCTGAACATCTCCTGGACGTTATGGAAGATGTTGGTCGCCTTGTGGATCACCGTCTCGGCGAAGGTGCGTATCTTCACCGCCTGCACGTCGAACTGCTTGGTGCGCACCACCACCTGCTCGTCCGAGAGCAACCGCAGCGTGCCACCGCAGGCCTCCAAGCTCACATCGCCCTGGAAGCGCAGCGTGGTCTCGCCGTCCCCCGACAGCACGCCGATGGCGTAATGGGAGCCGGCCTTGCCGATCACGAGCAGGCTGTCACCGCGCTTGGGGTTGTAGGGAAAGGCCAGCGCCATCTCGGCAGCGGCCTCTTGACCGTTGGGCAACGTGACGAGCGGTCGGAGACCTTTCACTCCGGTGACGGTAGCCGGACCCAAGTACAGGTCGGAGGCCAGGTCATCTTGGATCTCTCCTAGGCAAACAAGCGTCATGGTCGTTCCTCAGGCTTGGGTGGTCGGTAGGCCTCGGCTTCGATGCGGTCGATGTCCGTCGGGCGCGCGCCGGTGGTGATGGCGCCCCCCAGCTGGGCCTTGTCGTCCTTGATGTTGTGGAGGTTGGCGAAGGACAGATTGGCGCCCGCGAACTGGGCACCGCGCACGTCGGCGTGGGACAGATCGGCCCAGTGCAACTTGGCGGATTGAAACTGCCCCTGGGCAGCCTTGGCTCGCAGGAAGACGCTCTCGCGCAGATCGCACTCGGCGAAGATGGCGCCTTCGAGGTGGGCCTCGGTAAACGTGCAGCCGCGAAGCATCGCGCCCTTGAAGTTGGTGCGCTCGCACTCCGCCTCGCCGAAGAAGGCGCCTTTGGCGCTGACCCCCTCGAGCACAGCTTGGGTGAGCTTCGTGCGCTGGAAGTTGGCGAGGTCCAGGGTGCAGCGCTCGAGCACCGTTCCCTCCATGTCGGCCTCGTTGAAGGTGCAGCGCGACAGGTCGCAGCCTGCGAAGGTCACGCCGGCCAGGTCGCTCTTCTCGAACAAGCAGGTACGAAACACGAGGTTCGTCAGCTCGATGGGCTTGAAGTCGATGGAGCCCAGGTCGACGTTCTCGAAGGACGTTTTCACGAGCTTGGCTCCGGTGAGCGAGACCTTGTTGAAGATGACGCTCTTGAAGTAGCTGCGGGTGAGATCCGCCTCGTCGAGGAGAGCCGCTTCGAAGTCGCATCGCTCCGCGGTCACGCCGGCGAGATTTGCGCCCGTCATGTCCGCCCTGGCGAAGGTGGCCATCTCCAAGTGCCGGCCGTGCAAATCTATGCCCTGGAGATTGGCGTCGCTCAGGAGCACGCCGTGCAGACGCGCGCCTTCGATGTCCGCGCCCCGTAGATCGGCACCCATGAGGGCGGTCCGCTCCAGATTGGCGTCACGGAGGTTGGCGCGCCGGAGGTCACAGCCCATCAGGTAGGCGAAGCTCAGATTCCTGCCGGACAGGTCGGCGCCCTCGAGAGACTGCCCTTCCAGGTCACTGGCCGACAGATCGGCGTCGGCGGGCACACTGCCGAGCTTCACGTCTTGCAGCATGGTGCCACGCATCACCTTGGGAAGCTTGGCATCGGTCAGATCCGCCCCCATCAGCGCACAGCGGTTCATCGTCGCCGATTCCATGTCGGCCCCGGCCAGCTGGGCCTCGGGGAACACGCACTTGGTCAACGTGCTGCCTTGCCACACCGAGCCCTGGAGCTTGGTCTGAGAGAACGTGCACTGGTGGAGCTGACAGCCCGAGAAGTCGGCTCCGGTCAGATTCGAGTAATCGAACTGGGTGGTGTCGAGGATGGCGCCAGCGAGCTTGGCACCAGGCAAGTGAGCGTGCACGAGGGTCGCGTCGGTGAGGTCGGCACCTTCGAAGGACGCGGCGCTCAGGTCGTTTCCCACGAAGCGCGCTTTGCTGAGGTTGGCGCCGTCGAACCGACAGCCTGACATGTCGAGCCCGGGGACGACCATCTCGGTGAGGTCGGCGTCTTCGAAGTCCACCTCGCAGAGGGACGAATCGGCGAACTGGACGTTAGACAGATCGGCACCCCGGAGACTGGCCCCGTCGAGGATGACGCGAGTGATGCGCGCACCGACGAGCTGCGCACCCGAGAGATCCCGTTCCCGCAGATCCAGGTGGCCGATGGTGGCGTCCGCGAAGGACTGGCCGGCACGAACCGCAGCAACGAACTGGTCGGCGTTCATGCCCCCCTCCTCACCAGCTTGTTCCGCTTGAAGACGGCCATCTTGAGGTTGGCCTCGGTGAAGTCCGCGTCGGTGCCGAAGGCCTCCATGAACTGCGCCTGGTACAGGTTGGCACCCCGAAAATTGGTGTCCGTGAGCGCCGTCTTGCGCATATCGGCCTGGAACATGTTGGCCTTCTCGAACACCGCATCGCGCAAGGTGGCGCGATAGAAGCGCACCTCCGGCATGTCGGCGGCGTAGAAGTTGGCGCGCCGGCCGCTGACGTTCATGAACATGTTGGCCGGAAAGCGACTGTAGCTGAAGTCCACATCCTCGAGCACCGCCTGGTGCCAGCTATTGCGCTCGCCACCGCAGAGAAACAAGCGGCCATGGCTCACGTCAGTCTCGAGGAAGCCGCATCCCTGGAGCGCCGTGCGTTCGAAGGACGCGTTCGTCAGTTTGCAGCGGCGAAACAGACACCGCCCGAACGAGGACGTGCTGACCTGGGCGCGCTCGAGATCGCACTCGTCGAAAGCCACGGTGAAGAACGTAGAGCCTTCGATCGCCACGTCGGTAAACGTGGCCTTGATGGCCATCATGGCTTCGGCGCTGACGCCGATCAGCCGGGCGCGGGTCAAGTCGCACCGAATCAACATCGCGTGGTCCAAGTTGGCACCGGTGAAAGTGGCCTCCGCGCAGCTGGCACGGGACAGAACGCAGGTGCTCAAATCGGCGTGGTCCAGGGTGGCGCCGGTCAGATTGGCGCGGGACAGCGAGGCGCCGGTCAGCTGGGCGTCCGTCAGGTTACACCCCGCGAGGTTGGCCCGTACCAAGATGGCGCCCGTCAGGTTGATGCCGTGCAGATCCATGCCGGAGAAATCACGGTCCGAATAATCCTGGCCCTGGCAATCGCGGTCGGGCGCCGGCTCGATCTCCTCTGCCCCCTGCGCCCTGAGCGTGGCCATGTCCACGTCCGCCAGCTCGGCACGAAGCTGATCGTCCTCGATGTTGGCGAGAGCCCGCTCGATCTCGGCATCGACCTCCGACAGATCCACGCCGGCCGCCTCGGCCTCCCCCTGCTGCTTGGCGATTTGGGCCAGTTGGCGCTTGATAAGCGGCGCCGGCGAGCCTTTGACCTGGCCGTCCTTGCCGATGCCGATACCCGGGCTCACCGGATCGAGCGACTCGTCGAGGGCCTTGATGACCTCGTCCTTGATCTTGCGCGGCACGTCAGGCGACTTTTGGGCCACTCCGGCCAGCACGCCACCGACCTGCACCTTCAGCGAGTCGACGTGCTCTGCGGGGAGAACGGGGCCGAGCACCTTGTCGAAGATGTTCACGAGGACCTGGTCGTCTTCGGGAACGGCCTCCACCTCCTGCTGCAGCTCGCGGCTCTCGATCTGGTCGTGCATGCGCTGGAGCTTGGCGATCTCCCCCTCCTCGCCGCCCATGCCGGTAGGATCGGCGTGATAGGCGCTCAGCATCTCGAAGTACTCCTGGCGAGGCCGCAATTGCTCGGCCGCGTCCTCGGAGACGACGAGGGCGCAGACGACGTCGGACAGGTCGTCTTCGGCGGTGGGCGTATGTCCTCGCCAGGTGAGGTAGAGCGCGCCTTCGTCGAGATCGGCGAACAGGGTGTCGATGACCAGCTGGACCTCGACCTGAGTGCCGTCGACGAGGCGAACGAACACGCGAGGACGATGGCGCGGCACCTTGACGGAGAAATCGTTCGTGTCCGGGTGGAGGTTCACGAACCGCAGCTGCTCGCCTCCGCGAAGGTAGCCCTGCAGCTGTTGATCGGCAGGGGCGGAATGCAGGTAGGTCCAGTCGATGTCCGCTGGATACCAGGGTGCGTATTCCTGCTCGTACTCATCGCCATAGTTGGTCCCGAGCTTGTCCTTGCGCTGAGGCCACTCCGGGTTGACGGGGCCGAAGCCCGCGGGCCGGGGCGTCTCGTCGGAGCGGGTGATGGGCCGCGCCGGATCCTCGACGTTGGGGAGCCGCTCGCTCTCGTGCCCGATTCCCGAAGGGTTGGCGGCATACTCCGGACCGCCGTAGGCATGGCCGTAGTCGAGCGGCATCGACTCGAAGGCAAGCGGTTCGGTGGGTTTGCCGCCGAAGATCCCGTCCTTCCAGACGCGGTGACCGGTCACCAATAGCGACTTGCTCCACTCGCCGACCTCGAGCTTCACCATGGTTTGCTTGGTCGGCTGGTGCGGATGGCACGTCCCCTTGAGCATCACCTCGGCGTTGAGCTTGCACTCGGCAAAGTCACCTGGATACACCACGTAGCCGGCGCGCTCGTCGTCCTCGTCGAGGTAGGTGTCTGCGGTGAGCACGCCCTGCCCCAGCACGAGCTCGGCTTCGTCGAGCGCTTCGGTCACACTTCCGTCATCGTCCTCTTCATCTAGCTCGACACGCCCGATCGGACGCCGCACGGGGACCACGGGCTGCCCCGGCGCCAGGGTGAACTTCCCGCGAACGATAGCCACCATCTCCGGCTGGGGTGGCTTGCGCGAGCAGATTCGGTAGCCGAATAGGAACGGCGAGCTGTTCTTGGTGCGAATCATTCGTGCACTTCGGCAGCAATCACAGGAAACAGGTGAACATCTTGGGTGACTTCTTGACTGCGGACAGGACCTTGGAGTCGCCCTTCTGCAGCAGATCGACCAGCTTCACCTGGCTCTTGCTGAGGACAGCCTTGGTGTACTTCATCCGGTAGGTCGCTTCGACGCCCAGCTGCGCACCGACCGCGGCGGTCATCTCCACCTCGTTGGTAGCGCCCAGGTTCATGCCAATGGTGGTGGCCACGACAAACAACGACGTGTCCAGGCCGATCGTGAGGCCGGCCACGACCCCGGTGTTCAGCGCAAAGCCCGACCCGCTGTTGGTCCAGTGCATTCCACCGACCGCTACCTCGAGCTTCAAGCCGCCAAACTCGCCGAGCACCAGCTGGCTGCCAAGTCCGTCTGACGGATCCTCACCGGCGATGACGTTCTCCTTGAACGTCTTGACGTTCGTGTAGGACATGCTCCCGTCGCCGGGCTGGGTCTCGCTCCCAACCATGCCCTTCTGGTCGGAGATGATGCCGGCAAACTTCTGGGTCGTCAGGCTGCCGGTGATGGTCGTCGTCTCGGTCTTGGAGGTGCGGATGACCTCGGTGTCCTCGACCTTCGCGCTGATGGATTGGTTGGCGTGAATCTCGTCGTAGATCTCCGTGGCAGTCGTGGTTTCCGTGATCTCCGGGTTGATCTTCTTGCGGGCCGGGTCGACGCTCATCACCCAGCCGTCCTCAGGCTCCTCTTGTTGCTGGGCCGCAGCGACGTCGGCGGACGAAATCTCGGGACAGCCGTCGTCCTCGAGCCCCACCGAGTCAGCTGATCCGATGGTGTCGACGATGAGATCACAGGTGTTCCACTCGTACTGATTGCCGGTGTAGCGCGAGATGACCTTGCCCTTGATGGTTTCGTCGTAGACCTTCCAGGTGGCCTCGTAGCTGTCGTTCTCCCGCGTTTCGGCCTCCTTCCAGACGATGCTCGTGACTTCGCCAGGGGTGTTGGTGCCGTCCTTGTTGTGGCCGCCGCTCGACTCCCAATAGGACGGGCAGAAGCCGTGGTCCGAGGTGTCGGACCAGACCCGCCCGAGAACGACCATCTTGTAGTTGCCGCCGATCACCTCCACCCGGTCGCCGCGGGTGGTGGTGATGCGGTTGCCATCGGTGTGCTCCCGCCACCCGCCGCGGGTGATGAGCTGTCCCGTCATCGCCTGCGGGCGCGTGGGCTTAGCGTCGATGCCGTCTTTGCGGTGGTAGACGGTGTTCCCATGCTGCTGGCTGTTCGCGTAGCGATAATCGTCGAGGTAGAAGCTCTCCGTCGACGTCGTGAGCCCGATGCGCTCCAAGAGGTCGTCGCCCGGCGCCTTCCCGTCATGGTCGGTGCGCCGCCCGCCGAGGTGGATGTAGCTCGAAGGGGCCGTAGCGGTGGACGTTTCGCTGTCGTAGTGCGGCACTTCGAGCCGCAAGTGCTTCTGTCCCGCTACGTCGGAAGCCACGACGTCGACGTCACCGGCCTGGGTCACCTCCCCGTCGGTCAGATCGGTGTCGATGTCGTCTTGCGGGTCGTGCTCGCCGTCGGCATCGTCGTCGATGGCGTCCTTGACGGTGAGCAGGCCTTCCCATTCGGCGGCAAGGTAGAACGAGTTTCCAGCCTGGTGGACGGTGATGGTGGTCATCCCAGGCGCAACCGGCGTCACCGTCATGCCGGACACGGTGGCCACCGACGAGTCCGAGCTCGCCAGCGTGAACGCGGTCAGTGCGGCAGACGAGCTCGCGGTGACGCCAAACGGCGCGTCACCAACGTACTTCGTTGCGAGCCCAATCGCCGTCAGCACCTGACTGGCCTGGTAGACGGTCACGGTGTGGGCCACGTTGGCCGCCGAGTCGAAATGGGCGTTGCCAGCTTGGCTCGCCGTGATGGTGGCCGTGCCGGCACCGGTCACGACGGCTTTCTTACCCGAGATGCTGATGACCGCCGGGTTGTCGCTGGCGATGGACACCGGTAAGCCGGAGTCGGCGGTAGCGGTGACGGAGAACTTCGTTCCCGTCGCGTAGGTGAGCGGAGTGGTTGGCGCGGAGAAGGTGATCGTCTGCGGTGACTTGGACGGCGGCCCCGACGACCTCCCCGATCCAGGTGGGTTCGACTGGCTCATGCCCGCGAGCTCCCAGGCATCGTCGTTCCGGGGGTCGTCATGCCTTTTGCTCCAGCGCTGCGATCTCCGTGCCCAGCGTCTCAATCTGCACGTCCAAGAGCTTGATTTCCTTGTCGAGCACCGCAATCTGATCGTCGAGCGTCCCACCGTAGACGCCCATGAGCTTGAGCGTCGTCTTGGTGCCGAACAGCGCCTCGACGACGGTTCCCATGCGCAGAATCATCTTGAAGATGCCAATCTCGGCCGACACGACGCCGCCAACGAACATCTCCGCCTTTGCCCCGAGGAATACGCCCATGGCGCCAGCAGGCTTGAACGCCGGGGGGTCCTCGAAAGGGTAGGGAACCAGCCGGACGCCTCGTTGGGTGAAGTCCCAGCCCACGAGGTTGAGGGACACGGTGGTGTGCACGACCGTGAACTCGTGTCGGGTGCTGAAGGTGGTGTTCTGCTCGTGGACGACGGTGTTGGTGTTGCTGTTGGCGATGCCGCAGAGGGAAAAATCGTTGATGCTGTCGGCGTTGGTGGTCGAGGTCAGATCGCCGTGCACGTAGGTCTTGGAGGTGGTGTTCGTGGCGTAGACCTTGCTGTCCATGGACGTGCACGTCGTCGACGAGGTGATGGTCTTGGCATAGGTCTGCTCGTCGATGACTGGATTCTGATCGTCGTCACCGCCCGAGACACCGGTCCAGGTGTGGAGCTCGCTGCCACCGTCGACGTGCTCCTCCAGCTCGCCGGAGAAGCGCGTGCAGACGTTGCCCTTGTCGGTCCGCTCGATCGTCTTCCACGTGCCGTCTTGGTCCGACACCCAGGTGATGGCGGTAACCTCCCCCGGCGTGGACGTAGCCTCGTGGTTGTGGCCGCCAGTCGAATCCCAGCAGGAGTGGCAGTACACGCCGGGCACGACGTTGGTCACGCGGCCGAAGATGACCCGCTTGTAATTCCCCTGGACGAAGTCCAAGCGGTCGCCACGGGTGGTCGAGATGCGGTTGCCGTCGGTGTGGTCGCGCCAACCGCCGCGGGTCATGAGCTCACCGGTGAGATCCGCCGGCTCTGAGCTGGTCTCGGGGTTGCCGTCGTACCGGTAGTACGAGCTCTCCGCACCAGACTGGTTGCGGTCGACGCCGTCGTTCTGGGCGGCAGAGTCATCTTTGAACCACTCGGTGGTGCTCGCCGTGATCCCGGCCTCAGCCAGCAGATCGTCTCCCCGCAGCTCCTCGGAGGACAGCTCGTCGACGGAGCTCGTCATCGAACCGATGCGCAGGTAGCTGCACGGATGCGGGTTGGTCGCAGAACCACGATTGTCGTAGCTCGGGACAAACCAGATGGCGTGCTTCTGAGTCATGGCCGCGACGACTCCCGGCGCGTCATTGCTGGCTCCTCTTCGACGTGACGGTGAGCTCGGTGGCACCGACATCGGTCTTCAGCGCGCTGAGCTTCTTCTGGGCCGCCCAAATCTTCAGATCCAGCAAGGTGATCACGTTCTCATCCACGCCCACCACTTGTTTGCCCACTAAGACGGCCTTGAGGGTGACGCCGACTTCCAGGGACAGGGCGCCGGCGAGGGAGACGCTGAGCGAGGAGGCGACGGTGATGGGAAAGGCGAAATGGAAGAAGCGGAAGGTGGTGGCGGCGCCGACGGTCAGGCTGTACTCGGCGCCGAGGATGAGCTTGGTGGTGAAATTGCCGCCGTACCGCTCGTAATGGGCCCCAAACAGACTTTGGGAGGTGATCAGCGGCAAGGCCAACAGGTGGGAGCTGAAGGTGCCCAACGTCTGCGTCGTGTCCGTTACCGTCCCGGTGCCGTTGAAGTACAGCCGGTCGCTGGCGAGGGTGGTCACCTGGGCATGCTCGGTGGCGTCGCCGTTGACCGTCGTTGTGTCGGTCTTCTCGTCGTAGACCTCGAGGGCCTCTTTCTGCTGGCAGTAGGTGACGTCTCGAATGCTGGGAGGGGTCGTCGCGCCGATCGTCGAGCGCTTGGTCGGACCATAGAACGTCGTCTCTTTGCGACCCTGGAAATAGGACCACTGCTCACCCTTGACCGTCTCCTCGAGGACCTCCCAGGTATCGTCCTCGACCCCGGGACGCCAGCTGATCGAGGTGACCTCGCCGGGGGTCGAGGTGCTGTCGTGGTTGTGGCCGCCGCTCGATTCCCACCACGATCGTCCAACGTGATCACCCTCGACGCGGCCCATGACCACGAGCTTGTAATTGCCGAACACCACGCCGAGGTAGTCGCCGCGGGTCGTGGAAATGCGGTCGCCGTCGGTGTGCTCGCGCACGCCGCCGCGGGTGAGTAGCTCAGCGGTCAGCGCTGCGGAGGTCGACTCCACGCAGCTGACGCCCTCATCGCGGTAGTACGTCTTGCCCGTCTTGATGCGACTGTCCGCGTCGCGGGTGTCGTCCTTGAAGCTCGTGTGAGGCGTGAGCAGCGAATCGGCCTGCTGGGCCTCGGTCAGCGTTTCATTGCTCGCCCAAGCTTGGCCGAGGCGGACGTACGTCAGCGGGTGGTCCGCACCCGTGGACTGGTCATAGTTGGGGACGACGAGCTGAAAATGGGGCACGAGCAGTGCTCCGGCCGGCGCAGCGCACAAGAGAGAGCCGGCACTCTACCTGATCCAGCGAGGCGCTCAAAGCGGCCCCGTGGCAGGGTCAGCGAGACGTGATCAGATACCCTCTTCCTTGACTCGGCTTTTCAAGACCTCGTGGATCGGCGGGAGCTCGCCGCTCGGACGCAGCACCTCGAGCGCCCGGTAGTTGGGTCGTCCTACGGTGGCGCGATCGCCGCAGATCACAATGGGCCGCTGCAGGACAATGGGGTATCGGGCCATCGCTTCGATGAGCTGGTCGTCGCTGAGATCGTCGCGGTCCAACCCCTGCTCCGCGTAGGGCGTCTCGCCGGTCCGCAGAATGCCACGAGGCCCGGACACCGGACGGTCGGCAGTCTTCAAGCGGGAGAGGACCTGCCGGATCTCGTCGGCAGTAGGAGGATCGTCGAGGTAGAGGCGAACGATGATGTCCACCCAGCCGAGGCCAGCGAGCAGCTCGAGTGCCTTGCACGACTTGCTGCAAGCTGGGTTGTGCCAAATCGTCACGGGCTCGAGCGCGGGCTGCTGAGGCTGGAAGGCCATGGATGTTGCGCTACCAAACCCACGGTCGCGAGTACAGTGCACCCTGCTGTGGCTACCTCGCCCGTCCACCGGTCACGCTGCCCATCGGTACTCATGATGAAGGCCGCCGAGCACCGGGAAAGCGACCACGGGTCCGGTTGGGCATGGAGTGGCTGACGCAACAGGTCGTCAGTAGTCGCCCCGGTAGGTCGCCCACATCTCCTCGACGAAGTCGTCCCATGCCTGGCCTTGGCGCGCCCAGGACGCGGTGTAGTCGTGGCCCGTGTCGGTGAGGATTTGCTGCACGTGGGCGCTGTCGTCCTCGGTCATCCAGCGATCGGTATAGGCGAAGAACGGATCATGGTTCCAAAGGGACTCGGCGCCGAGCATGCGGGCCGAGAGGGACTCGCCGACCCAGCCCAGACTGGTGCAGCAGCGGCGGTAGCCCTCGCCAATGGCGTCACCCAGCCACTGGGATGGTTGCAGGTGCTCGTAAGGCCCCCAGCCTGGGTTGACGCTCTCACCGTCGGGCCCCACGTGTCCGCCGTAGACGACCGACGCGCCGGTCCAGCCGGTGTCGTAGATGGTCTGCATGTCCTCGCTGAAGCGAACCTCTGGGTAGCTGGTGGCGATGGCCTGCATGTCCGGGTCGTCGAGCAGAATGCCAGCGAAGACAATGGGCCACTTGCGACCGTTGCCGTGCCCGCCATGGGCTTGCCAGCCCGGATAGCCCGCCCGCACCAGGCCCCACAGATCGATGCCGTACTGGACGACACGGATCAGCAGCGTCTCGCGCTGCTCGATGGGCAGATCGACCATCAACAGCAGCGTGGCGTTGGAGACCGCCCGGGCGATCTCCCGGCCGTAGCAGGGCATGTTGTCGACCGGCGCATCGAACTGGAAGAAGAGGTTGTCGATCCAGGGCCGCTCGAAATAGCGCTCGAACTCGGCGAGCTCGGGGGTGCTCGGCACGGCCGCCAGGCTGAGCAGCAGATCGCGACGCAGCGCGCCGGCGTGATAGAGGCGATTCTGCTGGTCGGCGTAGGACGGGCGGAACGTATCCGCTGGGACAGCCGCGTCCAGACAGGTCAGCACCGCCACCGTCTTCACTGGGCTGTCCGAGCTATCCTCAGTGCGGAGCATGCACTCGTTCTGCCCAGGGGTCGCCACGCTGATGGATGAGGCCAGCGAATTGCCGGGGGTGAGCGCAATGGGCAACTCGGCGCGCAGGCTCGCATCGTAGCGGTTGGCCGCCGTACGATCGTCAAAGCCCGTCTTGTCCTGAATCGCCGGCAGGTTGACGACCGATCCGTTGCGCCCACTCGTGGGGGCGGGATCGATCGCCGTAATCGTGGTCGAGCCAACCACGTAGTAGTCACCATTGACGAACTGGCCGACGGGCACCGGCTCGCTGAAGGTCCAGGTAATGCCGTATTGCGACACCGTGTCGAGCAAGGGGATCTCGGGAATGCCACCAGAGCCACCCGCACCCGCAGTGCCACCGGAGCCGGCCGTGCCGCCAGTGCCACCGGCACCGCCCGGGCCGATCCAGGTCTCGTCGTCAGAGCCACAAGCCACCACCAGCAAGACGAGGGCGAGCGCAGCAAGGAGGCGGGTGCGGGATAACATCATCGGTCTTCTCGTCCTCCAGTGACGGGAGCGCAGCAGCAGCGTGAACAGGAGCCGTCGTTCACGACGGCAAGCACATCCCCACACCTGGGAAGCCAGGCCAGCTCAGGTCGTTGCAGCTCCGCCCGGGAGCGCAACCGCCAAGCCCGGGAGTGAGATTCTGCCAGCTGCCGACATCGCACAGATCGCGGCACAAACCGTTGTCCGGGGCGTCGGTGTTGCACATTTGCGAGTCGCCGCAGTCGTTGAGGTAGGTGCATGACTCTCCCTCTCCAGCCCCAGCTCCAGATTCGGGACTGCATTGGGCATAGCCGGCATCGACGTCGACGACGTAGCAACCAAACCCTGGCTCACACTTTGCCTGGAACAAACAATCCGAGTCGTAGAAACACAGGAAAGCGTAGCCCCCGCTGTCATAGTTGATCGCGATGCTGCAAATGCCGTCTTGGCAGGGCAGGTCGTTATCGGGACAGCAGAAAGGACTGCACCAGCCGGCCTCACAGGTCAGGCCCGTTTGACACTGGGCCGTGTGGTCACAGCTGTCGCCTTGCCCCTTGGCGCCGCCGCTGCCGACGACGCATTGGGTGGTGGATGAGGGGATATCCGGAACCACGTTGCACCATTGGCCAGGCGGGCAGTCCTGGTTGAGCAGATCGCACGGGCCGGTGATGTTGGTGTAGTCGTCAGCGCAGTCGATCGGTCCGCCCACGCCGCCAGCGCCAGCCGTGCCGCCCATCCCGCCCATGCCAGCGCTACCCCCTGATCCGCTGGAGCTCGTGGTGGTGGGGCCGCCACCCTCCGAGATGTCGATCACTGTCTGCGACCCACACCCCGCTGCGGCGAGGCCGGCCGTCGAAATGGACAGGACGCAGCAGCCGACGAAGGCGCGAGCAAACACCAAGACTCTGGAACCCATGAGATCGAGCCTAACCGAAAATGTCCCCACAGGTTGGCCACCAAATTTCGCAGCCCGCGAAGAACGCGCGTTGACCTCCTCGAGGTCGGGCACCAAACGTCGCGGTCGGCGAAGGTTCACCGGTCACCTCGAATGGGCGGAGTGGAGCACCGCGGCAGCACGGCTACGCCGCGACGCCCCGCCGGCACAAACTCCGCTGCCCTAGCCGCCACCCGGGCTACCTGGCGGCTGGAACAACGCCGGCCTCGTCGGCCTGAGCGGGCTGAGTGGGCTCACCACGGCCGACTACGTGGTCGTCCGGAACAACGCCAGCCTCGCCGACCTGAGCGGGCTGAGCGGGATCACCTCAGTCGGAACTTGGCTAGAGCTCGGCCAACTGCCAGCGCTGACGACGCCGGACGCGTTGAGCGGGCTGATCTCGATTGGGACCACATTGTCGCTCCAGTACAATAGCCAGCTGCCCGATTGCAGGGCCTGCCAGTTGCTGGGCCAGCTGACCGCCCAGCCAACCAACATCTACGTCACCAACAACCTCGCCGACTCGCGCACCCCAGTCCCTGCTAGCTGCCCTTGAGAGGGTCCGGGACTCGGCCAGCGCAACTTCCCCGATCAACACCTGCTTCCCGTGCCAGGTCAACGCTCGCCGGTCGGACACGACGGCCGACGACGTTGGGCTCTCCTGCGCAGCTGCTTGGCGGATCCCCTCGTGCGCTCCGTTGACGCAACAGCCTCCGCCCGACGTGTCGCCTACGTCAACCAGAGCCGTGCACCAACGCCCACCAGCCTTCTTCGCTCAGTCGGTCCAGACGATCTTGGGAGCGTCGGCGAGGTCGCCGATCTTTTCTTCGTGGCTGAACGAGCCATTGCCCGTCCTTCCGACGCCGATGAGAGGCTGCATGCCCAGCGAGTCTTCGCCACCGAGGACCAGGATGATGCGCGAAATGTTCAGGGGTGGGTCGGCCAGCTTTTGATGTCCCGCCTCGGTGAGCACGTACTTGAATTCGAAGTCGGTGAGGCCGGGAACGGGGAACTTGGACTTCGCGCCCTGGATGCTCGCGAAGTCTCCACCCGTGAGAATGGCTTCTGTGGTCCGGCACACGGCATTGAAGAAATCCGGCCTGAACGTCCAGGTGGTGAGCTTTCGATCCGCGATGTTCAGACCCTCGAACCAAGCCATCAGGTCGTCACGCCCGCCGTGAAAGCTGATGATGTGCTGCTTCCCTTGCGCGTGATCGCTGATCTGAAGGCTGAGGCCATCGGGGGCGCTCTGGGCTGCGGCAGGCGAGCTCATCGCGTCCAGGCAGCTCGCGTCGGCGATCCAAAACGCCTCAATGGTGGTGCCGCTGGGTTTCGCGGGGGGTGCTTCTTCCTTCGCGGTCGCAGTCGCGTCGGGTTCAGCGTTCGAATCGGCGGACGCGGCGGCTGTTGCTGTCGGAGCGGGCGTTGGCACAGGATTCGGTGTCGACGAACCGCAGGCGAGCAGAGCTAGCGGAACGAGGAACGTGAGCTGCTTGAACATTCAGAAAGAGTAGTTGCGAAACGGCGGCGCGAGAAGAGTATGGCCTTTTCAAAGGGCCTGTTTGAGCAGTTTGTGCTGGCCACTTCGGCGGTCCGCTTCAGGATCGTTGAGGAATCCTGAACGCACAAGCTGGCGTTTCGGCACGACAAGACCACAACGGAACCATGGGGCGCCGCGACGATGGTGCAGCACCAGAGGAGGCCCGCCAGCGACCTGTGCCGACCATTGCATTCGGGCATGCACACCGTGCAAGAGCCTGCACAGGACGGGTACACGATGAGCGTCGGCCCAACACGCCGCAGCCGCTGAGGAACGCTCGGGGGTGGAAAACGGGCCACGCGACTGCTCGTGATCCCCCACCGGCACGACCGTTGCAGTCCGTGACGTCCATTGCCGAGGAAGGTAGCGATGGACCGACAACAACTCTGGGATCAGCGAGACTGTGGCGACGAACCGAGCAGGGGCGCGACCGAGCCCGAGCACTGTGACGACGGGACGGGTGCGCCTCGTCCAGGCGCCCGACGACGGGTGCTGTGGGCCGGGATGGCGCTGTTGGCGTTGTCGTTCTGTCATTGCGGGGACGACATCGACGTCGAAGCCATCTGCGCCCAGCCTCCCGATTGCGTGGTCGACACAGCGAGCGAGGAGGAGTGCGTGGCCTCCTTCGAGGAGGAGGAGGAGCACGCCGAAGAGGAGGGATGCGAGGATAGCTACGAGGAGTGCGTCGAGTGCCAGGACGAGCGGGGCACCTGCGAGGACCGCAAGGCCGCCGAGGCTGCCAACGAAAAGCCGCCGTGCGGGGACGAGTGTATGCGGTACATGGAGTGCGCTCACCCGGAAGCTCTGTCGGGCTCTGCCTATGGCGGTGGTTGCGGGACCATCCGCATGTGACCGCTGACTGCGCTCTTGCCCGCCTCCCATGCAGGTGGGCGAACTGGGCAAAGATCCTCGAACGGGTAGGCCCGGCCGGGTTGCCACCCGGACCTTCGTGCCTACGGTACCGAATCCAGGCTAGGATGGTGCACATCATGGCGGCGGTAGCCCAGGGGCCCTTCATCATGAGCACCGGGAAAGCGACCACGGGTCCGGTTGGGCATGGAGTGGCTGACGCAACAGGTCCGGTCGGCACTCGCTGACCGATTCCTTGGTGAGGCCTCCCGGTGTTGAAATGGGCGACGTGTTCTCTGAGAACGCGGAGCGCGTGCTTGTTCCCGAGGACAATCACATGGTCCAGGCATTCTCGGCACACACTGCGCAGGCAATAGGTCCTAGGCAATAGCTTGTGCTCCTCCGTTTCTTGAATGATCCTGGACCGGACCACGCAGGGAGCCAGCACACCCAACCGACCGCTACGCAACCGTGTCGGGCGCCGGCATCCACGATGGCACCATCGGCAACGAGTGGACACTCGAAGAGGCCTGCGCCAATGCCTCGGCGGGCATGACCGTGCACATCGAAGCGGGCGACTACGGAGCTGCTCACTGCGTCATTGCCAATAATGGGACATTGGACGCTCCCATCAAATTCGAGGGCTACGAAAGCAGTCCGGGGGATCGCCCAACTCTCCCCTTCGACCCAGACACAGTCTTCAGCTCCACCCAGATGCCCTACGTGCACACCCCATCGTCGTCCGAGGACGACAGAGGCATCGACTGCAGCTACAGGAAGCACGTCATCGTGCGGAACGTCCGGGTGCAGGGATACTACTATGGAATCTACAACCGAGCGTCAGCCTACACGATGCTCGACAACGTCTACGTCTCCGAGGGGCACGGAAATATCTACGGCCTCGCCAATTCCGAAGGCATCAACCAGCGTCTGCTCAACAGCTTCACATCCACCGCGACGGGTTGGGGCTACGTCTCCTCCGGCGAGCGCCATCTAGTTGCGGGCAATTATGTCTGCTCCAACTACAACGTCGGTATGGATTACGGCATCAGCCTGCAAGGGGCGGGCGCCATGGCCGACTCGGGGGGACACATCGTTCGCAACAACGAGATCTATCACTCACCGCTGGAGACCGATCACCGGGGCCACGGCATCACCATCTTCGGCAGCTCCAGCTCGCCCAATGCGGCTCATCGCTGGAGTCTGGTCGAGGGTTGCACCCAATGGAACATTCGGCAGAATCTCGAGGCTCGTCGCAGCGGCGTCAGCG
>JAUVCD010000368.1 GCA_030590865.1 Myxococcales bacterium
GCATCGTGCTGGTCTCGAGCGTCGTTGGCGAGATGGGCCACTCGGGGCAGGCGGCCTATGTGGCCACCAAGGCGGCGCTCCTCGGCTTGACCAAGGCGCTTGCGCAGGAATATGGGAGGCGCGCCGTGACGGTCAACGCCGTGTCGCCGGGACTCATCGAGACCGACATGACTAGTGGCCTCAGCGAGGCGAGGCGCAAGCAAGTGAAGAGCGCAATCCCGCTCGGACGCATGGGAAAGGCCGAGGAGGTCGCTGCCGCGGTCGTCTACCTGTGCTCGGACGAAGCGAGCTACGTCACCGGTCAGACGCTACGCGTCAATGGCGGGATGTACGTCTAGGACAGGGGGATGAGCGCGCCCGTTTGGTCCTGCTGGCCGCGCCGCGCCTAGAAGCCGATGCTTTGCGACGCAACGCGTCGTAAGGGCGACAGCCGCCAACACAAAAAGAAGTGTGCAAAACCGGCTCCGTTGCGGTAGGAGGGCGTTCAAACCTTCAGGAGGAAGCCATGGCGGAAGGGCGCGACATTACGGCGGAAGTCAAGCGGATCATCAACGAGCAACTCGACGTCGCCGAAGGCGACATCAAGCCCGAGTCCACCTTCATCGACGACCTGGGTGCCGATTCACTCGGCCTCGTCGAGCTCGTGCTTGCCTTCGAGGAAGCCTTCGAGATCGATATCCCCGATGAGGACACCGAGAAGATTCGCTCGGTCAAGGACGCGGTCGACTACATCGAGAAGAACGCCAAGAGCTGAATGCTCAGGTGCGGCATCGAGCGCGTGGATCGCAGCGGGTTGACCTGGGGTCCACCCGCTGGCGTTGCGGCGGGTGAGCGCTTGCGCCCCGGCGAGCGCGATAGTGTCGGCCCCCTGGCGTAGCGAGGCTGGATGGAACGCGTCGTCATCACCGGCATCGGTTTGGTCACGCCCAGCGGTATCCGCCCTGGCGAAACCTGGCGATCCCTCTTGGCTGGCCAGAGCGGCATCGCGCCCATCACGCTCTTCGACCCGAGCGACTATGCGGTGCGTTTCGCCGGGGAGGTCAAGGGGTTCGATGGGTCAGCCCATGTGCCCAAGAAGAAGCTCAAAGAGATGGGGCGCTACGCTCAGCTGTCCATCGCGGCGACTCACGCCTGCTTGGACGACTCGGGCATCGAGTTGAGCGACCACGATCGCGAGGTCTGTGGCACCTTCATCGGCGTGGGGCTCGGCGGTCTCGAGAACATCTACAAGTACTCGCTCACCCTGCGTGACCGGGGTCCGCGCAAGATCAGTCCGTACTTCATCCCATCGGTCATCGCCAACCTGGCGGCTGGACAGGTGGCCATCGAGCACGGTCTCGGTGGTCCCAGCTATTGCACCACCAGCGCCTGTGCCTCGAGCGCTCATGCCATCGGCGATGCGATGGGCTGGATTCAGAGAGGGCGCACACCCCTGATGGTGGCCGGGGGTAGCGAGGCCTGCATCACCGGCCTCGGTGTGGCGGGCTTCACGACGATGTTTGCGCTGTCGAGGCGAAACGACGAGCCCGAGCGCGCCAGCCGACCCTGGGACCGGGGGCGGGATGGGTTCGTCATGGCCGAAGGGGCGGCGACCTTGTTGCTCGAGTCCTTGGACCATGCCAAGGCGCGGGGGGCTCGCATCTATGCGGAGCTGACCGGCTATGGCGCCACCTGTGATGGCTACCACATCACCCAGCCCGAGCCAGGTGCACGAGGTGCGCTGCGGGCCATGCGAATGGCCCTTGCTGAGGCCCGACTCGACCCGAGCCAGATCGACTACATCAACGCCCACGGCACCTCCACGCCAGCCGGGGACGTCCAAGAAGCAAAGGCCATCATCGAGCTTTGCGGCGATCACGCCCTGTCGAAGAAACTCTGGGTCAGCTCCACCAAGAGCGCCATGGGGCACCTCCTAGGGGGCGCTGGCGCCGTCGAGGCAGCTCTCTGTGCCTTGGCCCTGGTCGAAGGCGCGGTGCCGCCTACGCTCAATCTGGATGATCCTGAGCCCGATTGCCCGCTCGACTTCGTGGCTCACCAGGCTCGGGAGCGGGACCTGCAACACGTCATGTCCAACTCCTTCGGGTTCGGGGGTACCAACGCCACCCTGATTCTGTCGCGAGGCGGTCTCTGACGGGGGCTGGTTGAGGGACGTGAATGAGTTCCCGTCTCCGACGAGATCGGCTAGGAACCCTGGACGATGGCGCCCCGGATCTTCGAGGTGCGCCAAGGAAGCGCTGCGCTCCACCCCATGACCGATCCTGAGCATCAACTCGACTTGCAGATGATGCGGCTCGCCATCGAGCAGGCAAATCTCGCGCGGCCGTCGCCGAATCCTCCCGTTGGGGCCATTGTGACCCAAGCGGATGGCGAGGTGGTCGCGAAGGCCCATCACATCGAGGCAGGCCACGAACACGCCGAGAGCGTCGCCTTGGGCGAGGCGGGCGAGGCGGCCAAGGGCGGCACGCTCTATGTCACCCTCGAGCCCTGCAATCACGAGGGGCAGACCCTGCCCTGCGTCGACACCATCCTTAAGGCCGGTGTCAAACGGGTCGTCATCGGTTGTCTCGACCCCAACCCCCACGTTACCGGTGGAGGCGCTGCACGACTGGAAGGTGCCGGGCTCGATGTCGTGGTGGGCGTTGCCGCTCCACAGAACCGCGCGCTGATTGCCCGCTGGAGCAAGTTCATCACCACCGGCACACCGCAAGTGTCGCTGAAGCTGGCCTTGTCCTTGGACGGTCGCATCGCGACCCGGAGTGGTGCGAGCAAGTGGGTGACCGGCCCTGAGGCACGGGTCAAGGTCCAGCAGCTGCGGTCGCAACACGATGCGGTGGCGGTCGGCATCGGCACGGCGATGGCTGATGACCCCCGGCTGACGGTGCGCGACGAGGCGTTGCTGGCAGGTCGGACAAGCCCGGTGCGGATCATTTTCGACACCCAGCTGCGCCTGCCCATTTCGTCTCGAGTCGTGGAGACCGCGGGCGATGTGCCGACTTGGGTGTGCTCTGGCGAAGATGCCCCACCGGAAGCAGAGCAAGCCCTAGTGGACAAGGGGTGCTCGGTATTTCGTCTGATGAAGACGTCCGAGGGTAGGGTAGATGTCGCTTCGGCGCTCACCCAGCTAGCCGAAGAGGGCATCGTCAGCATCTTGGTCGAAGGTGGCGCCGAGCTGGCCGGCAGCCTCTTGGCAGGCAAACGCGCTGACGAGCTTCATGGCTTCATCGCACCTCTGTTGCTCGGCCCCAGGGGTCGACCAGGGGCGGTAGACTGGGCCGGTCCGGAGACGCCGACTGATGCTCCGCAGATCCTGGACCCGACCTGGGAGGTTTGTGGGCGCGACGCCTACGTCTTCGGGCCGGTGTCCTACCCCGAGAAAGAATAACGGCCCGGCAGCCGCCTTCTCGTTAGTCGTTTGCCCCTGTGGCGCGAGCCGTTCAGGCGCTGGCCGTTGGGGCGCTAGCCGTTGTCCTTCTGTCGCTTGAGCATCTCACGGTGGACGATCCGCCGCTTGATGACGCCGAGGTGGTCGATCATCAGAATGCCATCGAGATGGTCGTTTTCGTGCTGGATGGCCACGGCCAAGAGCCCATCGGCGGTTAGCTCGAAAGGCTCGCCCGCTTGGTTCAAGGCGCGGACCGTCACCGTCTCGGCGCGTTGAACATCCTCGCTGATCTCAGGGAAGGACAGACAGCCTTCACACCAAACCTGATCGCCCTCTTTGTTGACGATCTCAGGGTTGATGAACACCCGCAGATCACTGGGCTCGTCCTCGGTGGCGATGTCGATCACGAACAAGCGATGGCTCTCGCCAACCTGCGGGGCCGCGAGGCCGACGCCAGGGGCTGCGTACATGGTCTCCGCCATGTCTTCGACGAGCGCGCGGATGTCGGGAGTGACCGCTGCTACGGGTTCGGTCTTCGCGCGAAGCAACGGATCGGGATAGTGAAGGATGGTGCGGATAGCCATGTCGTCGTTCGACACCCTGTTGAGAAGTTGGGCGGACTTTAGCATGGCCGCGCCCCTTGGCGTCTCGGCGCTGCTCGAGCGATCACGCCGATGGGTGGCGCCTGAAGATGGATGTGTCGAGCGGCATGCCTCGCGCCGCCAGGTCCTCCACGATGTGCGGAACGGTCCCGGATGCGTAAAAGGCGCCTTCGATGGAACCGCCGGCCGCGGTGTGATGGTAGGCGAAGGTGAAGATGTCCCGGAGCGCCGTGCCGTGGGCGCCTGACCGGAACTCCACCAGGCGTACGGCCCGCAGTCGTCCATCTCGCAACTGGGTGACCTCGACGCCTACGTCAAAGGCCGCGCCGAGCCACTCCCGAGCCGTCTGGGTGGAGACGCCGGGACGGGCAGCGGCGAGATCGACGCTCAGCCGATCGGTTGCTTGTCGCAAGGTGCCAGCGGCGACGAACATGACGACACCTTCGGTGCCGTGGGTGATCGCGTCGAGCAGGGTTGCCAGCTCCGGCCCCTTCAGCGACGGAGCGATGATGTGGTCAGCCGACAGCTTGGTCGCCGCCGCAATGGCCTGTAGCCGATCCTCGTCGTCGGTGCCGAGCACGATGGACGGGACGCCATCAGGTAGTGGATCCATGTCTCGAGGGTCGCTCAGCCAGACCGTCGATGCGCTGGCTGGTGCGGCTCCTGCCAGGGCGTCGACCAGGCCTCTGCCGCCACTGGCGGCCGCCCCTGCCACCAGCACGTTGGCTCGGGCGGCGATGCAATGGCCCAGCAGGGTAGCCATGCCGCGAGAGATGGCACCGCTCCGAACCAGTCCATTGAGACTCGCGTGGCTTCGCATGGGCCGCTTGATGACGACCAGGTGACCGGCCGCCGAAGGCCCTGGACGAACGACGAACATGTGCCGCCCGTCGCCTAGCGTCACGTCGGCATAAGGCGTCGCGGCGGGAAGGTCCACACCAGCTCGGGCGCAGATCCGCTGAACGGCCCGTGCGACGCCCGCTTCGGTGCCGTAGCCGTAACCCCCATAACCCCCAGGGGGTACGCCGCGACCGCGCCGGTGCATTGAAACGGCGCGCATCGACACTCGAACCTGGGTGATATTCTCGTCGTCCAGTAGCGGGCCCATGGGGCCTAGCTCGAGCAACTCGCAGCGTGCTGCCTCGCGCAGCTCAGCTTGGTTGATATCCGGTGTCAGCGAGCCCCCCTTGATGAGCTTGGCCAGCTCGTCGTCCAGGGCCTTGGTGACCTCACCGGTCAGCTCGTCGTCAGGTTCTTGCGCAGCAGCCAGAGCGTCCAGATCGAGCTTCTCCTCGACGGCGGTTACCAGCTGGTCCAACTGCGCCTGGCGCGCCTCTTGAGCTAGAAGATCTGGTGCCGGCGCGCTGCTGGCAGCGACCACCGGAGTCTGAGGATCGGAAATGATGGCAGGCGTGGCTGGCACGCCGGTCGCCGGCGATTGGGTCAGCGCTTCGGTCGTGAGAGGCCCTTCGACGGTGCTGACGGTCGGCCCTGCGCCAGGCGAAAAATGTCTCACTCCTGTCGGGACGCGGGGGGGGCCGGGCACGTCCAGCATGGGCGACGAGTCGTCTGGGTCGTGCTCAATGGGAAAGTGGCTGACGATCTCCTCTTGGTCGACCGAGCCTGGCCGCCCCATCGGTTGAGCGGACAACGGCGGGCTCGCACCTGAGCTCGGTCGCCCAAAGGCGGACTGGGAGGTCGACGAGTCGGGGGTGAGGAAGCTCGGCGACACCGGCGCCACGCTGTTGTCCCCTGATGGGTCGCTCTCGATGCGGAGGACGAAGTCGCCAATGTAAATCCGGTCCCCTTCTCGGACGAGCGTCGCGTGGGTGATCCGGCGGTGGTTGACGTAGGTGCCGTTGGTACTCTTGAGATCCGTGACGATGTAACGCCCATCACGCATGATGAGGCGGGCATGGCGCTTGGACACGTTGCCCTTGGGCAACAGCACGTCGTTGCCCTTGACGCGACCAATCGTGACCTCGTTTTGGTCGTAGCCCTCCCGACGCTCTGCGCCCCCCTTTTCACTGATGACGATCGATATCATCCAGCTGCCAAATCCGTCGGAAGCAACGACTGCGATCCGTACTGGATGGTACGGGCACACAGGCGCGCCCTACGATAGCAACCGGTAGCTCCTGGATGCAATCAGTCGTGCCGCTTGGTCGAGACGAAGCGGGGGCTGAGGTCACCAGCTGCTAGGACGAATCGCGGAGATCGGCGGCCACCAGGCCGAGCATGGCGGTGGCGATGGCAAGCACTTCTCGCTCTTCGAGACCGCTCGTGCGCAGCTCTCGATAGATGGTCTTTGCCAAGATGCGAGGACGACGGGGGTCATCCTTGGCCGGGGTTTGCCGACCCTGGGTGGGCGGCTCCTGTTGTTTCAGGGCAGTCTGCACTGCGTTGATCTCCGGGCTTGGTGTTGCCATACCGTCGTACATGGGTTGGGACTGACCCTGATGCGAACTTCGTGCCGACCGTCAAATAGCTGACACTGCTGAACCAGTTTTCAACTGGTTAGAGGTCCAAATATGTCGAAACGCGTACAAGGTTACGCGCTTTTCCTTCTCCCGTAGCGTAAGACTCTACGCAGGTGCCGCCTCAGTACGCAGCGGGTCCAGCGTGCGGCGGGTCAAGTAGACCGGTCCGCGGCCAGCTAGTCCCACCTCCGGGGCGCTGTCACGGTGGTCAGCTCTTGGGGAGCACCGTGGGTGCGACCTTGCCACTGCTGGGGTCTAGGACGAACGAGTCGATCTGTCCGACGGCACCGGCGGCATCGATCTCGTAGAGGTTGAAGCCGGCCATTTTGGCTGGGTTGGTGTCCACCAGCGATGCGCTGGTGCTGCCGATGGCTTCGAGGTGGCCACGGCTGGTCGTCAATTTGCGATGGATGCGCTTGTGAAGGTGGCCGTGAAGTAGCAGGCCGTGGTCGAGCTGGTCGAGCACGAGCAACTCGTCGGCGGCATCGGTGAGCCCCTCCAGCGCCGTCTTGGCAGGGCTGGCTGGGTTGTGCCACGGATGATGCTGGAGAATGACCGGAGTGCGCCGGCGCACCTGGTCGTGGGCCAGCAGGCTGTGCAGGGCCATCCGTTGGGGTTTGCCGAGGTGACCTGAGGCGACGAGCGGAGGTCGCGGCAGGGCGGTCGACAAGCCGATGATCGCCACCGGTCCGCGTAAGCGGACGAAGGGGTAACGGTCGAGGCCCGGCACGCCACTGGCGCCAGGCAAATCACTGGTGATGTGCTCGCCAAAGTGACCTTCGAAGCGCCGGTCGCGGTAGGCGCCGCGGGTATAGGTATCGTGGTTGCCCGGTACCATGCTCACCCGGTCGGCGCTCATCGCCAGGTCCTGCCGTAAGAAGCTCTGGACCTGCTCGAACTCCCGCTCCAGTGCCAGGCCAGTGACGTCCCCAGTGATCACCACATGGTCCACATCGAGCTTGCGAACTTCGCGGGCGACCGCCTCGACGGCCCATCGCTGGTGGGCGATGCCTCGTCGGAGCTTGATGTTCACCCAACCGGTGAAACGCTTGTTCAACAAGCGCCTGGCTGATAGCTCGGCCAGTGCGAAGAGGTGCAGGTCCGACAGATGGGCGATGATCATGGTGGTGTCCCCTGGGTCCGGCGCCCAACGGGATCGGTGACGCAACGAAACCCCCGTTGAACCCGGCGGGAGGAGGGGAGATCCCTCCCTCGCGCGGCTCCGCGCTGCCAGGCCCGACCGGACTTGAAGCTACCGCCGCGTACCACCTTCGCATCACCGGTCGTGGGTCCCAAGGGGTCCTGCATGTCAGCCTCGACGTAGCCAGGGGCATACCAATCAGCGACCCATTCCTCCACGTTGCCTGCCAAGTCGTAGACTCCCTCTGGCGTTCGCCCCTGGGGAAAGGATGCTACCGGTGCCAACTCGGCATAGCCGTCCTTGTCGTCCAGTGGGTTGGCGGCGAAGCGACCATGGTTGCAGATCTTGGGGTTGAAGACGTTGCCCCATGGATAACGACGGCGGTTCCAGCCGCGCGCGGCACGCTCCCATTCGGCCTCGGTGGGCAAGCGCCCCCCTACCCAGCGGCAGTAGCTGGCCGCGTCGTACCAGCTCACCAAGGTCACCGGCAGGTCGTCCTTGGCATTCCAGCCAGCGGCGGCAGCGTAGCGGGGCGTCTTGCACACCCCGGCAGCGCCGCAGCGCCGGTAGGCGGCATTCGTGACCTCGGTGCGATCGATCCAATAGTCCTGCACCGTGACGTCGTGGGCCACCATCTCGTCGGCGAAGCGGTCGTTTTCGCACAGTCGGGAAAGGAGCTCGAGCCGACACATGGCTTGCGCTGCGATGACCTCCGGAACGTCCGAGCCCATCCGGAAGACGCCGCCGCGGATCAACAATCGGTCAGGCCCCGGCGCCTGTAGCACCACTCGCCCTTCCTGCGTGTGACCGGTCCGCTCCGGCCGCTCCGAGGTGCGCTTGGCGCTCGCCGGCAAGGCAACCACCGCGACGGCCAGGCTGAGGGCTACCGTGCCGGTCACGGCTAGCCGGCCCAGGGGTCTGCGGCGGGCTGATTGCTGGGCGCTTGACACGACGTTGACGGGGCGAGGGTGCCTCGCAGGGCTGCTGGGACGTGCTAGTGAGCAGGCAAGCTGCGGCGCAGAGAGCGGTGCGGCTCACCGGCGGGAGCGCCGGCGGACCAAGCCTGCCAGGCCGAGCACGGTGAGCAACAGAGCCACGGGGCCGACGCGCTGGGCTGCTTCGGCGACCGAGCCCGGCGAGCTACCCACCGGCTTGATGCTGGCGCAGATCCCACCGTGCAGCTCGATCTCCGGTCCTGCTGCAGCGCCTCCGCTGCCCGGACCGCCGTCGAAATCGTCCTGGACGCACACCTGGTCGTCAAGGTGACAGACTTGACCGGCCGGACAGATGGCTTCGGGATTCTCGTTGTTCTCGCCGTCGCAGTTGTTGTCCGTGTCGTCGCAGATCTCGGCGCGGTTGACGTTGACCGCGTCGTCGCCGTCGTCGCAGTCGTCTCCGCCGCACGCTACGCTTTGATACCCGTCCCCATCGGCGTCGTTGCAGTCTTGGGTGACATCGAGGATCGCCAAGCCTGGCTCACCAGCAGTCGAGTTGACGCTGCAGATGCCGTTGCCGGCGCCGCCCTGGGTGTGGGCATTATCGACCAGCGGCTGGGCCGCGACCCCGCTCCAGATGACGATGAGCCCGCCGGCGCCACTGCCGCCGTAAGTATTGCCCACCGCGCCCAGTCCACCATGGGCCGAGAGCGAGGCGCCGGTGCCGAATTGCAACAAGGCCGAGCGGATGAGAATCGAGCCACCAGCGCCGCCGCCGGGACCTGCCTGGAGAGTGTCCGCGGCATCCCCACCGTC
>JAUVCD010000471.1 GCA_030590865.1 Myxococcales bacterium
TTCGCACCGGTGGCGCAGCTCAAATTCCAGCCTTCAGCCCCCCGTAGAACGTCCGTGGCAGGCGGGGACCATAGACGTAGCCGGCATCCCGATTTGGCCCCCAATCGAAGTCGTCTTGGAAGGAGTTCAGAATGTTCCGAACGCCGATGAAAGGCTGGGCGTAGACGTCCTTGCCCAAGTCGATGCGGTAACCCAAATTGGCGCCCCAATCGAAGAACCAGTCGGACCGCTCGAGCCTGTCCACTGCGATGGTCCCCGCATAGTGGGGCACCTTCATCGGACCGGTCAGCTGCAACGACGTCTGCAGCTGGAGACCTGCCACAGGCTCGGTCCAGGTCTCGACGAAACCGTAGGTCCGCGGCGTGCGAAATAGCTCTTTCTCCCCAAAATCAGGATCCGGTTCCTCATTGGCTGCGACCTCGTAGGCCCACCCGGCTCCGGCTCCCCAAACCTGCTGGTAGCGGACCTTCGCCTCGAGCTCCCCACCGCCCACGGTGGTCACCCCGCGGTTGACCCGGCTGAACTCCACCTCGTGGGTCGTCTCGGGGTCATCGGTTTCGTCCAGGACGAATGCGTCGCTGATGCGACTGAAGAAACCATTGAGCCCACCTTGGAGGTGCCAGGGGCCGGGATCGGCATGGAGCTCGATCTGTTGCGCTAAGCCCATGGACCGCTCTGGCTCCAGATCTGGCGTATTGCGGATCACCTGACCTTCACCACCCACGATGGTGATGTGAAGGTCTTCGTCGAAGACCTGCGGCGCTCGGAACCCGGTGGACACCGACGTGCGCAGGCGCAACCAGTCCAAGGGCTTGAACAGCAGTGCACCGCGGGGGCTCGCGACCAGGTCCGCGAGCTCACTGTGCTTGTCCACTCGCACACCGACAATGCTCTCCCCCCAGTCAGCGAACAGCCAGTCGTGTTGGAGGACCCCGGCCACATTCCAATAGGTCTCGTCGATCACCCGGTCATAGGCCGGCGCAGAGTCCTTCACGCCATCGGACTGGAGCTGCATACCTGCCGAGACGATCATGGTGCCCAGCGCCTCGAAGGAGAAATGGCTGAAGGTGTCGGCATTGTGAACGGGGTTGGTGGTCTTGCCGTAAGCGCCGAGAGCCGCCTGTTTCGCGGCGAGCGCGTCAATCAGCTGTTGGTACTCTTCTGGCGTCAAATCGCTGAGCGACCCCGGCGGCGTGGGCACGACGACGTCACCGCCGGCGCCGTAGTATGAGTTTCGCTCGGTATAGGCGAAGCCATAGCCTGCCTCGTAGCGAACGTGCTGGTTGGCCAGATGAGAGAACCGAAGCTCACCGCCGGTGCGGTGGGTGTGAATGGACTCGGCAATGGCCGCATCGTGCTCGACCTTGTCAAAGGCATCACCGCCCCGTCGCTGCTCTCGCAGAACGTGGAACTTCAGCTGGATCTCGGCGTCTGGAAAGGGGTCGTAGTAGGCCTCTGCACCTGCTGCGACTTGTCGCGCCCGGCCCACCTCCGAAAAGCCGTCGCCATTGGCATCCCAGGGCTCCCGACTGAAGCCTCCGCCGAACATGTGCATGGCAAAGGTTCGGCTCTGGTTCACGACGCCCGCAGAGGCCGAAAGCCGGTATTCACCTCCGTCTCCGCCACCCAACAATCCACCGCGTAGCGTCACATTCGCGAAGTTGTCCGCCGGTCGCTTGGTCAACACGTTGATGACGCCAGCGATAGCGCTTCCTCCGTAGAGCGCTGATCCCCCGCCTTTGACGATCTCGACTCGCTCGATCATCTCCTGCGGGATCTGCTCGAGGGCATAGACCCCTGCAAGGGTCGAGAACACCGGGCGGCCGTCGATCAGGATCTGACTGTACCGGCCATCCAGACCATTGAGGCGCACTTGAGTGAATCCACAGTTCTGGCAATTGGACTCCACCCGCACGCCGGTCGTCGCGTCCAAGGCCTCGGCGAGATTGGTGGCCTTGCGCCGCTCGATCTGTGCGCGTCCGACCACCTGCGTCTTCACAGGTGCTTCCTGCACCAGCGTCTCGGTCTTCGTGCCGGTCACCACGATCTCGCCGACCTCGTATTCCACCATCAGCTCCACTCCGGTGGCGGCGGTCGCCTCGTCGAAGACCAACGAGGTCCGGAGGGGCGCAAAACCCGGTGCCTCGACGCGCACCTCGTGCTGGCCTGGCGGCAACTCGATTCGGAAGCGCCCCTCCTCGTCCGCCTCGGCCTCGAGTCCCAGGCTCGGCACCATCACCTGCGCCCCAACCACGGGCTGTCCCAGCGGATCGAGCACATAGCCGTCGTAGCTGGAAGCGCTGGCAGGAGGTTCCTTCTCCTTGGAACGCTCATCTTTGGGCTCCGCTGGGGGAGCAGGTGGATCCGGCTGTGCCGCAGCGGCGCGAGCGATCCCAAGCAGAGCGACGGTGCTCGCCACGGCGATGGTCTTGTAAGAGTTCATGGTCCTTCCGACCCGCAGACCGGAACGGCCTGGGCGCGAGTCGCCCGGCAGCAAGTCGTGTGCCAAGCTCGAGGCTTCCGCGATTTCTCGACAGATCCACCGAGTTCGCTGCGCGATCTACCCTTGCTGCGCCAAAGGGCTGACGACTCGCGAAACTCGCTTCCAACTTTGGTAAGCCCCCGGGGTCAGCAGCAGCTGCCCCGGGCTGGGAAGGGACAGCACCGGTCGGCTCGCGATCCCTTCCATCGGTGGCCGATCCGCCGCGGTCAGCTCGGTTTGGGTGGCGTGCTGCCTGAGCGATAGTGATCCAAGTCGTACTTGGCGACGTAGTGGCTCAAGGCTCGCTGGCTCAGACCGAGACCGAGCGCTGCGTCCTTCTTGCTCCACCCGGAGGCCATCAGTGCCTCGACCAAGACCCGGCGCTTGAACTGCTCGACCTGACCGCGAAAGGTGTCGGCGCCAGTCGATATCCCAATCTCCGGTTCCTGGATTTCGATGGGAAGGTGCTCGTTGTCCACCATGCCGCCACCGGCCAACACCAGGGCCCGCTCGAGGATGTTGCGCAACTCCCGCACGTTCCCTGGCCAGTGGTAGGCGGTGAGCGAGCCCATGGCCTCGTCGCTGATTCCTTCAGCCCAGAGCCCACAGCTCGCCGCCACATGGGTAAGCAGATGCATAGCCGTCTCGGGGATGTCCTGTTTGCGCTCTCTCAGCGGTGGCAATTCGATGAGGAACACGTTGAGCCGGTAGTACAGATCCTTACGGAACTGGCCTCCGTCGACCATGGCCTTGAGATCCCGGTTGGTGGCCGCGATGACCCGCGCCTCCACCTTGACCTCCGCGCTGCCCCCGATGCGCGTGAAACACCGATCCTCGAGCACCTGCAACAGCTTGGGTTGAAGCTCCAAAGGGATCTCGGAGATCTCGTCGAGCATGATGTTGCCTTTGCCCGCGAGCTCGAACTTTCCCTTGCGCGACTCGTGGGCGCTGGTGAACGACCCCTTCATGTGACCGAACAGCTCGGACTCGAACAGCTGGGCCGGTATGCCCGGGCAGTTGACCTTCACCAGCGGGCGGGCGCGGCTAGTCGAGCTGGTGTGAATGGCCTGGGCCACCAATCCCTTGCCGGTGCCGCTCTCGCCAAGCAGCAGTACGGTCGAGCGGGTGGCGGCTACTTTCTGGACCAGCTGCCGCACTCGGTCCATGGCCGGCGACTGCCCTGTCAGCGTCACCTCGCGCTCGCCCTCGAGCATCTCGCTGACCAGATAGGAGTGCTCGGCTCGGATGCTGGCCGACTCGAGCACCCGCTCGGCCAGCAGAGCCATCGCCTCGAGCTCGAACGGCTTGGTGACGTACTCGGCAGCGCCGCGACGCATCGCCTCGACCGCATCGCGAATGTCACCGTAGGCGGTGATGACGATGATAGGCAGAGACGACTGCTGCTCTCTGGCCCGTCCCACCAGCTCGATCCCGGACCCGTCAGGCAACCTCACGTCGGTGATCATCAGGTCCACTAGCTCATGGGCGAGCACCTTGGAGGCCTCTGCGACGCTGCCCGCCTCCAGCAGCAAGTGTCCCATCTCTTCCAAGCGCAAGCGCAACAGCCGCACGCTCTTGGGTTCATCGTCCACGACCAGAATCTTGCTCATGTGGCCTCCCGTTCGGCGGGCACGTGGATGCGCAGCTGCGCCACGGTACCGCCTCGTGCCCCAGGCACCAGCTCGATAGTCCCGCCATGTAGCTCGGCCACCTTCTGGACCACCGGAAGGCCGAGACCCGTGCCGGCCGTCCGTCGGGTGAAGAAGGGCTCGAACACCCGCTCCCGCTCCGACACCGGGACGCCAGGCCCCTGGTCGATGACTTGGAAGACCGTGGCACCGTCGTGCTCCGAGCACGCGCGGAGCACGACGGCGCCGTCCTTGGGCGAAGCCTGGCAAGCATTGGACAGTAGGTTGAGCAGCGCCTGCTCCAGCAGAACGGGATCGGCAAGCACCTCTGCGTCTTGCTCTGCTTCGACCTCGATCCCGCAGCTGTGCTCGGAGCAGCCCGCCCGGCGCTCGGCGCGATAAATCCGGCCGCGCACCGCTTCGAGCACTTCCTGGCAGCGGAGCGGCCGGCACTGCAAGTCCACCGGTCTGGTGTAGTCGAGCAGTCCGCTGATGAGCCGTTCGATGCGATCCACCTCCTCGGTGATATCGTCCACAAACTCCTTGGCCTCTGGAATGCGCCGCATCGCCGTCTCGGCGGTGCCCCGCACGATGTGCAGTGGATTGCGCAGCTCGTGGGCCAGGGCAGCGCTCAGCTGCCCGAGTGCGGAGAACCGCTCGGTCCGGATGAGGCTGCTCTGGGTGGCGGTCAGCTCGCTCCGCACCCGCTCCACCTCGGCGGTGAGCTGGTCCCGAAGATGAGACACCTCACCGAGCAGGTCTTCCCGATCCCGGAGCGTCTCTTCCAAATCGTTGGTATTGCGCGCAATCCGCTCGAGCATCTCGTTGAGCACCAGGTGGAGCCGGGCGAGCTCGTCATAGGACGACGGAACCGAGAGCTCCTTCACCCAACCCGTGTCCCGCATCCGGCGGTGAATTCGCTCGAGAGGTCGGATGATGTAGCGGTAGGTGAGCGCGTTGACGGTAATCGCCACCCCCATGAGCAGCACCAGGGCGACAAGCCCGTGGTGCATCCAGTGGCTCCGCAGCACCGTCATCAGCTCGTCCTGACGCCGGGCGATGTGGATCAGGTAGACCAGTCGACCGCTGGTATCGCGGACCGCGGTGGTCACATCAATGACCGGCGTTCCGTCATGCTCGTGGTCATGAACGTTCAATGCCTGTTCGGCCCGCCCTTGCACCATCGCTTCGATTCCCGGCTCGTGCCAGCGGGTGCCCAACCGCTCCGCGTTGGCGGCAGCCACGACGACGAGCTTCGAATCGAGAATCATGATGTCTAGGGTGGCCCAGTCCTGGACCATCTCGTGGACGAAGACGATCTCGTTGTCGATCGTCTCCCCTTCCCTGACCATGTGCTCCACGTTGGAGCGCAGTCCCACGGCCAGGTGTTTGAGCATGTTGACCTGCCCCCGCATGAACTCCCGCTCCAGGGTGCGATAATCCCAATAGGCGTGTGCCCCGAGCAGCAGCACGATGATCAGGTTCAGCGGCAGGAGGTATTTCAGGCGCAAGGACATGTCAGCACCGCCGCCTAGGTCTGCGGCTCGTCGACGCTAACACTGGACGTCGACCATCGCCTCCCCCAAGCAATAGCCGTGCCGTTTCTCCTGGAGACGCGACCGAGCACGATGACGAGCACGAGCGCTAAGCCCCATCCCCATCGTGGGACGCAGGCTAGGATCCCGCTGGTGTCGGATCGATCGAAACGACAGTCGTGGCTGCGGCGCGCAGGTTGACGTAGCGGGTGGCGATGATGTCACCGGTCACCGCCAAGCGAGCGGTAACCGTGGTGGTGCTCGCCGGCACGTTGAGGAAGAGGGCCTGCCCGTCGGTTGCGGTTTCACCTAGATCGGGGCTGATCACACCATCCTGCCAATAACCGACCGGCACGCCTGGATCGCTCGGATCAAGCTCGAAGGTCACCCCGGTGGCGGGCTCACCGTCGCAGTCTCGAGCTTCGACGATGACGTGGCCTCTGGTGGCGCTGACCGTCGTCCCGAGAGCAACACCCGCCTGAGCCAGAACCTCAGTCGACAAGGGCGTGAGCGTGCGTTCAAATCCCGAATCACCAGGTGGAGCGTGCTCGAAGAAGAGCGCCGGAGCGATGGTCGGGTTGCCGCTCACCTCGAAGTAGAAGGGCCCGGAGGTGGGGACCGACAGGGGCCAATAGCCGACGATGTCGGTGACCCCTTCGTCGAAGGGGCTGTCGCAGCCTGGGTCGGTCAGACCGCAGACTCGGATCGTGATCCCCGGCACGACATAGCCTGAAGGTCGTTCCCGTATCCAGATGATGCCCGTCGCTGAGCCGGGGGAAAACGTCGGGGGCGACAGCTGGTCCAGACACGTCCAGTCGTTGGGCCCGCCAGCGGCTCCCGGGTCGACTGGGATGACTCCCGTGATGGGCGTGCCGGCCCGATCGAGATAGTCATCGACCACCGAGTCGTAATAGTGGCCGCTGAGCGCGAGCTGCTCTACCGGCCCGCAGCCTTGCGCCACTGCCGCCGGGCTGTCGACCAGGTCGATGGTGGTCGTGGTAGTCGTGCCGGGCTGGAGGCTCAGCGGAAAGGCGTCATGGGGCGAAAGCTGTAGTTGGGCCGCGCCGAGGGGACAGTCCAGATCGTGACGGTAGCGCCCTGCGAGACGAAGCAAGAGGAAGTCCGTAGGCTCGCCGCTGCTCGGAACGACCAACTGCACGTCGAAGCTGCCCACAACACGCACCCCGGCAGCGTCGGAAATGACTTCAGCCTGACCGCCAAGAATCGAGGCCAGCAAGAAATCGGGAGACGAGCAGGCCAAGCTCATCACGGTGATGGCGCTCAGGGCCCCTGAGCGCATGACATTCCTACGTGCTGCATGAACAAAGTGTCCAAGTCCCTCTGCTAAACAGTCACCGTCTCCAGTGTGTACGAATACTTCTAAATCAGTATTTGCAAGATGAATTCCCGTCGCAACTGGAATTGGTCGTCCGTGCAGAGTATGGATACTATTCACACCACCGATATAATGTGGAATCTTACTTGAACATCCAATACCTGATGTGAGCACAAGTTCGTGAATTGGCGTATCTAACTCGATTATAGCCTTCTTCAAAGATGCCAAAATTCCAAAGTTTCCACATCCGGTACACCATGTGATTTTCTGTGGTTCTTCAAGCATTTCTGGTGTGATCATACAATACCACCCTCCTCTAGTTCACTAATAATCCATCCGGGAGTCATTGGTCTCCCGTCATATTTGTTGATATGTTGTGTCACACCAAGTCCTGTTTGCATGCGGACCAGTGAAGCAAATTGTGAAGTCACATTCTGTTCTACAGAGATGACTTGTTTGGATTGTGAGAATACCTTACGAAGCTTTGCAGTTCGCAATGGAAATACATCACAGAAGTGCAATTGATTGATTGACACACCCTTTGAGGCTAGAACTTCAACAGCTTCAT
>JAUVCD010000806.1 GCA_030590865.1 Myxococcales bacterium
GGCGCGCGAGATCGGCGTGGTGGAGGCCCAGGCGACGAGTGACGCGCCGCCGCTCGAGGGCTTCGAGCCGTTCGAGCGCCCCGCTTCCGGCGGCACCAACGTCGTGCTGAAGTACCAAAGTGACTTCCAAGACGATTCGGGAAGCGGGGAGGCATGGCTCGATGCCTCGTCCAATGGCGTGAGCTGGAGCAACCTGACCAGCTGGACCAACGATCGCGGACCGGCTCGGGAGATTGCCGATCTGAGTGCCTATGCAGGAGGCACCGTCTATTTGCGCTGGCGCTATTCGGATGACGGCGCCCAGGGTGCCTGGTGGGACGTCGATGAGGTCTGCGTCGAACAGTTCACCAAGGCCACCTGCAACTGCCCCACAACGGCCCACAGCGAGGCCAATGACCTCAATGGCGTGGCGGACCAGAACGGCACGCTCGGCACGGCGGAAGAGACCATGGAGACGCTGGTCACGGTGGGCAACCGCGTGACCGTCTGCGGCCTGCTCGAAGACAGCAATACCAGTGGCACCGATTTCTACGCATTCGATATGGAGAGCGGCACGTCGGCTGGCACCGTTGATGGGACGGTCGATTATTGCTTCGAAAACTCCTTCGAAGACGCCACCATCGAGGTGTGGGCCAAGGGGGTCAGCAGTCCCCTCGCCACCTTCACCACCGCCCACACCGAGGGAAGCTTCGACGTCGAGCTGCTAGACGGAGAGAAGCACTACCTTTCGGTGTCTGCCAACTCGGCGCCCTACACGGCCGCCGACTACACGCTCACCGTCGAGGTGGAGAGCATGATGACCCCCATCTTCTCCGAGGGCTTCGAGGTTTGGCCGCCGCTCAACTTCACGGTGACCGATGACGATCCCTGCCTCGACTGGGCCCAGTCCAGCCAAACGGTGGTCCCGCCTGGCGAATGGCCCACCGAAGGCAGCAACCTCGCTTACTTCAACTCCTACGACTGCCAGACCGGGAGCGAGAGCTTGGTCACCTCGTCGCTCAATCTGTCGGCCGCCAATACGGTCCTCTTGTTCATCGACATGTTCCACGACCCGGGCTACGGCGGATCGTTCGACAACATTCAAGTCCAATACGACGATGGCAATGGCTGGATCAACATCGGCCTGCAGCTCGACCGGCCCGCCCAAGTGCAGGGCTGGGAAACAGAAATGGTGGACCTGAGCGCCTTGGCCGGCAAGACGTCGGTCGCCCTCAGGCTCTTCACGACCACCGCCTATGGCAACAACATCCACATCGACAATGTGGCATTGATGTCGAAATGAGGAGGGATGACGATGCGATCACTACTGGCAATTTCTTCAGTTCTATTGGTGGGGGCCCTGACGCTGTACGGCTGCGATGGTGACATCGAGAACCCAGGGAGCTCGACGAGCAGCGGCACCGGCGGCTCGGGGGGCACGGGTGGCCAGGGCGCCGGTGGCCAGGGCGCCAGCGCCGGGCAAGGCGGCAGCGGCGGAACCGGAGGCTGCGACCCGGCTGCGGCGACCGCCAACACGACTGCCGTCGATCTATTGCTGATGGTCGACAACTCGCGATCGATGGCGGACAAGCAGGCGGTGCTCGCAGCCAACGTGCCCGACCTGGTGGGCCACTTCACCAACCCGCGCTGTCTCGACTCGAGCGGCATCACCGTGGCCGATCAGCCCGCCGGGCCGAGCCAGCCTTGCCCCAGCGGCAGTGAGCGGCAGTTTGACCCAGTGGTCGACATGCACATCGGAGTCATCAGCTCGAGCATCGGCGGGCACGGCGCCGACGTCTGCGCCACTGCAACGGAAGACGACCAGGCCCACTTGCTCGACCGCTCCGATGCGAGTGGCAGCGCTCCCCCAGTGCCCACCTACGACGGCCTGGGATTCTTGGCCTGGGATCCTACCGAGCAGCTCCAACCCCCCGGCGAATGCAACAGCGCCTCGCTCCGGACCGATCTGGCGACCTTGATCGAAGGCGTCGGCCAGGTCGGCTGCGGCTTCGAGGCCCAGCTCGAGAGCTGGTACCGCTTCTTGATCGATCCCAATCCCTACGACACCATCACCGTCCCGAACGGCGTCGCCGTGCTCAACGGTACCGACCAGACGTTACTCGATCAACGGGCCGACTTCTTGCGCCCCGACTCGGTGCTCATCGTCCTGATGCTGAGCGACGAGAACGACTGCTCGACTCGAGATGGCGGGCAGTTCTTCTTCGCCAATCAGGTCTACCAACCCTCGACCTCCAACCCCTACCACTTGCCCAAGCCCCGGGCCGCCTGCGCCGTCGATCCCACCGATCCCTGCTGCCGGTCCTGTGGCCAATCTCCGGGCCAGGGCTGCAGCACCGCTCAGGACGACTGCAACGGGGCGCTGGGCACGCTCGATGACAGCGTGAACATGCGGTGCTTCGAGCAGAAGCGTCGCTTCGGCATCGACTTCATGTGGCCCATCGACCGCTACACCACCGGCCTCACGGCCCAGCAAGTCTCGGATCGTGACGGCAACGTGGTGGCCAATCCCTTGTTCGTCGGAACCCGTACGTCGGCCATGGTGTTTCTCGCCGGGATCCTCGGCGTCCCGTGGCACGACATCGCGCGCCGCACCGCCAATGGCGCTCCCGACCTGCTGCAAGGGCTCGACTTGAATGCCAACGCCGTCGGCGGTGTCCAGAGCGCTGCCGAGCTCAGCACCAATGGCACCTGGGATGTCATCTTGGGTGATCCGGCCACCTGGATCGATGCCACCGATCCGTTGATGGTCGAGTCCTTCGCGGCCCGCTCGGGATCGAACCCGATCACCGGCGACGCCATCGCGCCAGCCGGCGCGGGTTACCTCGCCAACCCCATCAATGGTCACGAGTACAGCAATTCGCAGCAGAGCGATCTGCAGTATGCGTGCATCTTCGAGCTCCCTCAGTCGCGGGATTGCTCTAACCCGAACGAGATCGCTTGCGACTGCAACGATCCGAACAACGACAATCCGCTGTGCCAGGCCCCTAACGGGCAATTCGGCACCACTCAGTACTTCGCCAAAGCCTACCCGGCCCGGCGGGAGCTTCAGCTACTGAAGAGCCTCGCCGCTCAAGGCGTCGTGGGGTCCATCTGCCCGGCCCAGCTCACCGCGACGAGCGCCGCCGACTATGGCTACCGGCCGACGCTCGCGGCCATCGCTGAGGCAGCACAAACAGCACTCGGCTCTCCCTGACCCACCGATGACACCGCCAGCGAGTGGGCAGGCCAGCCAGGCAAGCCGCCCGCTCAACCTCCGAGACGCTCGGCGATGCGCTCAGCCAGCGGAGGGATGAGCTCGCCTGCGGTGCCTTGCAGGAACAAGCCTCGCTCCGATTGTGCAGCAAACTGGGTGAACGGGCTCGGATCAGGATTGACCACCACCATTGGAGCACCGCGGCGCGCCACCAGCTCGCCGACTTGCAAGGGGAGATTGGTTTGCCCTGCAGTCCCCACCACGACCAGTAAGTCGGCGGCGCCAGCGGCTTGGATCGAGCTCTGGAAACGAAAGCGCTCTTCGTCGTAGCACTCGTCGAACCAAAGAACGTGGGGCCGAGCCAACTGGCCGCACTCGGGGCAGCGCAAGATGGCGCGCTCGTGATCGGTCACTGGGCGGCCTTTGTCCCATTGCAGATCGAGCCCCTCGGGCATGGGAAACAGATCGACGCAACAGTCGGCGCCGCACCGAATGAAGTCGATGTTGCCGTGGATCTGATAGGTGCGCGGCAGGGTGTTGCCGGCCCGCAGATGTATTCCATCGACGTTCTGGGTGATCAGCACGAAGCGGTCGCCGAGCTTCCGCTCCAGC
>JAUVCD010000503.1 GCA_030590865.1 Myxococcales bacterium
GTGCCCCCTACACCCAGCCGCCTCGCTGCCTTCCCCCCACCCGCGCCCAGCACCGCCGTGGTAGAAGAAGCCACATCAGTCCTCTTCCTCTTGCGCGGGGCAGCATGACCAACCCATCGGACGTCAGCTTGGGCCAGGACTACTTCTTCACTTGGGAGGGAGATGGCAACCCATGGCGGCACCTCCGAGTCGTGTCGTTCCACGGCCACGAGGCGATGTCCGAGCTGTACTGGTTTGAGATCGAGCTGCATCGCGATCTTGAAACGCCTGACGTCAACGTCGAGGATCTCGTGGGCGCCGCCGCTGCCCTCCAGCTCAGCACCGGTACCACTCCAGCCTGGCGCGTCATTCATGGAGTCATCACTTCTGCCGTCGAACTGGCAGAGATCAGCCGTGGCGCCCGCTACCGGTTGGTGTTGAATCCGCCTTTCGTACGGCAAACGGTCGCCCGCCAGAGCTGGATCCACCTGAAACGCACGATCCGCACCATGATCAGCGACACCCTGAAGCGTCCCACCGGTGCGAGCATGCAGGAGGCCCAAGGTGGAGCTCCCCCACCACCGAGCAGTCCGACCGGCAAGTATGCGCCTCCCAAGCTGACCTTCGAATGGCGCGTCGTCCAAGACGACCGCCTGGTCAATCCAGAGGCGCGGCCCTACTGCGTGCAGTACTGCGAGCCCGATTTCGCATTCTGTAGCCGGTTGCTCGAGGAAGACGGCATCGCCTAC
The DNA here is from genome assembly GCA_030590865.1 of Myxococcales bacterium. Taxonomy (GTDB): domain Bacteria; phylum Myxococcota_A; class Polyangia; order Polyangiales; family Polyangiaceae; genus JAPYTK01. The sequence goes on from JAUVCD010000503.1 coordinate 729, forward strand.
CATTTCGAGCAGAGCGAGCATGAATGTCGCCTCGTGTTCACGGACACTGACACCGCCCGCATGCAGGTCGAGGGGCCGCTCGGTTCCAGCATCATTGGCCGCGAAATCCCGAACTGGAATGCAGGTGGTCGCCTACGACCGCGGTCGGTCTTTCTCTCGGACTACAACTGGCGACGGCCCCAAACGCCGCTCGGTGCGTCGTCGGCCTCCGGATCCACGGACTTCGTTACGTCCGAATACCCAGGCCGCTACGAGCACTCCCAACAGACTGGCGAGCTGCTGGCCACCATCCGCGAGCAGCGATTCGACGCCGAGCGGCAGTACTGCTGCGCCGAGGGGCGGTGCCGCGCCTTGACTGCCGGCTCGGTCTTCCAGCTCGAGCATTCCAGGGACAAGTTCAATGGCCGCTACCTGGTGACGACGATCGAGCACGAAGGCTACGAGCGTGGCTTCTTCGCCGACCAAGATGCGGACTTCGTTCCTTACCGACACCGGTTCGAGTGCTTGCGCTCCGGCAGTTTCAGCCAACCCTCGGGCTTCCGGCCTGCACAAGTGACGCCGCGACCGCGCATCTACGGCACCCAGACCGCCGTCGTGACGGCAGAGCCAGGCAGCGACGCGGAGATCAACGTGGGCGGCCCCGCAGACATCGGCTGCGTTCGCGTGCGGTTCCAGTGGGACGCGTTGCATCACCTGCGCGACGAGCCGACGTCGTGTTGGATCCGGGTCAGCCAGTTCTTTGCCGGCGCCAATCACGGCGCACTGTGGCACCCTCGCGTGGGCAACGAGGTCATCGTCGAGTTTCTCCACGGCGATCCCGACCGGCCGATCATCACCGGCCGCGTCTACAACGGCACCAATCTCGCTCCGGAGAATGCCACCGCGCGGCCCACGTACAGCGCGATCCAAAGCCTGACCAGCCCCTACGACGGCAATTACAACAAGCTATCGTTCGAGGATCTCCAAGGCGAAGAGCTCGTGCACATTCATGCGGCCCGCGACAAGACCGTCGACGTCGAACACAACTACACCCGCAACACCAAAGCCCACGACGCGGAGAACGCCGGCTCTCAGTCCATCTCCGTCGGCTCGACCCAAACCATCGATGTGGGAACCGACCAGACGATCAATGTGGGTGGCAAGCAGAGCATCACCTGCGCGAGTCAAGATATCGACGTCGCCGGCCTCCAGAAGATGGTAGTCGGAGACCAGTCGATCAAAGCGGCTGGCACCAGCGGCCTCCTCGCCGGTGCAATGATTGTCAAGAAAGCCCCGATTGTGAAGATTGGAGGGTTCACCCTCATCCATGAGAAGGCCGGAGCCGCAATGCTCCTGGAATCGGGCGGCTTTGCGGTGCTCACGGCCCCCGACGTGACCATCCATGGCACGGCTGACGTTCAGGTCGTCAGCGCGTCATCGGTCAAGGTGTTCAGCGCGACGGTCGACGTCCATGGAAGCAGCACCGTGAAGGTCCATGGACCGAACGTCACGGTCGAGGGATCGGAAGTGAACGTCAAAGCTGGCATCGTGAATATTGCTGGCGGTGCCGAGGTCAACGTGACAGGCGGAACGGTCAATCTGAACTGTTGATGCCCGTCGCTAGGTCGATCGAGGCAAGCCTATGAACGCTAGTAGCCAGAACGAGGCCCAGTCAGAGCGTTCCGTACTATCGCTGGAGCAATACGCTCGGGTGACAGCCCATCTCGCCCACTTCGAAGGGCATGGTTCGGAACCGGTGCTGAAGCAACTCGGCGTCGCAACGCCATTGTGGGCCGGCGCAAAGGAGCACTGGCTCGGAGCGCTGCAGGCCGAGTTCGACGACGACGCAGCCCCGCTAGCCGTCCGTTTTGGCGCGGCCTTCGCTACCGCCAAGGACGAGCTCGAGCGGGAGAGGCCGGCACTGGACGATGTGCCCGTCCTGCTCGAGCCGCCCAAGGTGGGCGCTGAATTCGAGTCGGTGGACGAGACGACTCTCGGCGTTGCCGCACTTGCCGCCGACGCGCTGCCCTTTGCCTCGTCCGCTGGGGCGAAGCCACCGCCTCCCGCTGCGCCCGAGGAGCGCAGTGACGATGTGGGGATGACGCAGCTGGCGGTGCGAGCACTCGCTCCCCCTCCGAAGGCGCTGCCCTTCTTGGCTCAAGACGAGATACCCGCTCTGACCCTGACCCAGTATGCATCGCTTCACGCCGAGCTGGCCCACACACCCGACCAGCAGGCGGCCATCCTTGCTCGATACGGCGTGCCGAACGAGGACAAGCACGCCAAGCTGGAGGCCGCATGGTCGGACCGCTTCGCCTCGGATCCCAAAGAGCAGAGCGCGTTCGAAGAGCTGGTTGCAGCCTATGTCGGGTGGTTGAAGCACTAGTGTGAGCATCAGGGGTGAAGGGAGCCATGAAACACGAAGACAACCCCGCGCCTGTCGCGAGCGTGAGCGTGACAGAGAGCGACGTCGATCTGCTGGATCTCGAGCCATCGAGCAATCTGCCCCTTGCCGGCGCCGGCCCATGGGTTGCCCGTTGCGTCGACCCGCGCCATCCGAGCTTGGTCGGGCGCATCTGCTGTGAAGTCGAGTCGCCGGGGACCGAGACCGTCCAGCGCTGGATCCCCACTCTCCACGGTCTGACGGTGCGGAGAGGCGACCAAGTGCTGCTATCCAAGCCCGCCAATTGGCTCGAGCCGATCGTCGTCGGGGTGGTGGATGGCTTGGCACGGCGGCCGGAACAGCCACATGCCACCGCTGCCAAGTTGACGCTCGAGCGCGACGAGTGCGTGCTCGTCGAGAGCCAGGATGGGCAGCCGCTGGTTGAGATCCGGCAGACGGACGACGGACCGGTCGCACGTTTGCTGCACGAAGACGTGCATCTCGAGGTGCGCGGTGAGCTTCGGATAAGTGCAAAGGCCATCGCTCTCGAAGCGCGTGAGGGCGAGGCGAGAATCGACGCAGCGGGCGACGTCGTCGTCGCCGGGGAAACCATCCAGCTCAACTGATGACGCGCGCACCGGTCAGCCAGCTCTACGATGCGGTGGTGGACTTTGCCCCAACGCGTGGGCACATTCCCAACCACGCCTACGGCCTGGTCAAGCTCACCTATCTCGTAAGCAAAGGGGAGCTCACGCTCGCTCCCGCCGAGCCGCTCGTCCACGACATTCGGCCTGGTCCTCTTGGCGAGCTTCCCGAGAGCTTGCCCCTTGGCAGCGATTTCTGGACCTACAAGGAACTCACCGACGTGGTGGTGTCGGGCAGCGCGCACGCTCCGGGGGGCCGCTCGACGCAGCGCATGGAGGTGCGCTGCGATATCGGTAGGGTCATCAAGCGCATCGCCGTCTTCGGCAGACGGCACATCGAATGGGGTCGGGAAAGAAAGGCACGGATTGGCAGCGCCGAGGGCTTCACCACCATGCCCATCGACAACGCTCATGCCTACGGTGGTATCGACACACGGGTGCCCTATCCGCCGATTCGCTCGCTCATGCACGCGCTCGAGCTGGCCGCCGATCATCCCGGAGCATACCCACGCAACCAGGACGGCAAGGGATACTACGTCGTCCCCGAACGCTTCGACGGGATCGAGCTCCCCAACCTGGAGAATCCCGACGACCTATTGACCGATGAGCGCCTGGTCCTGGGGGAGCCGCGGGGCTGGGGTCCACAGCCAATCCCCTGGACATTCGACTGGCAACCCCACGGGTCATTCCCGCGGTGCCTCTTCCTCGGCACACGCCCGCGCTTCGAGGTTCCTGCGGATGAGCTGAGCGAGGTGCGGATGGGAATGCTCGATGAGCGATATGAGCAGCTGCTCACCGACGCGCCGCCGGCTTCCAAAGAGGAGCGAGCAGCGCGCGAGGCATTTTCGGACCGGTTCTACCAGGAGGCCTCCGTAGGAATGCAGCTGGGCCCCCTGAAGGCCGGGGTGCCCGTGCGGGTGAGCGGCATGCGTCGACACGGCGCACCGCTGGCCTTCGAGCTGCCGGCCCCTCCGTCGCTCGAGCTAGTGATCGCCGGCACCGTGGACCCAGTCGAGCCCATGATGACCAACCTGGTCATCATCCCCGACGAAGGGCAGGTCCTAATCACCTATTGCGCGCGCAGCAACGGCTTGCCGCGGAAGCTCATCCCCGGCGTCCATGCCCACGTCCCCCTGTCGCTACGCATCGACGACGCTGTCGCAGTCACCTACGACACGCCGCCGCCGCACCCTCCAGCCACAGGTGCAAGTGATGGCTGAGATCGGTGACCGGCCGCGCTGGCTGCTTCGCGGCCTCCTTCCTGGACGGGGAGACGAGGTGGTGCTGGTGCTCCCCGGACACCTACCGGCCCCACCTGGCGCTCAGGAAGTGTCGCCGAATGTGGTCCGCGCAGCCTTGCCGCATTGCCTGGCTGAACACGATGGCCGTGCAGTGGTCATGCAGCTCTATCGCGCCGTCGTTGCGCCGCACGACGCAGCGCCGCGGCACTGGACCGAGGGGGAGATCATGGACCAGCTCCTCCCGGTCCTCCGCACGGCCTTTGAGCGTCGCCGTCTTGTCGCCTACGGCTCGTGGGCGCCCACCTGCCCGGGAAGCGGCGCCGGTCCAGGCCAATCACAGCCGCCGCAGTCGAAACCGCCACCGCCCAAGCCACCACCAACCAAACCGCCGGTGGTCGGGCCTCCCAAGATCGAGTGGGTGCAGCTGGTGTCTGTCACCATCCACAGCGACCACCAGCTGATGAAGGACAACAAGGACGATTGGCTGGACAAGGGCACGCTGTATCCCGAGCCTGAGTGGACGCCGGTCCAGGGACACGCGCTGAGCCACGACATGGACCGCCCGGTGGGGCTGACCGTCGAGCTCGTGGTCGGCCCATCGGACGCTGTGGCCGAGCCCGGCGTGCTCGAGGGAAAGGCAACAGACGTCCTTTTCGAGTCGGAGATGCTGCAATTCGAGCCCGGTCCGATGACCGTCACTATGACATCGCAGGAACCGCTCGTCGAAAAGATCCAACAGTCACACCTAGGCGTCTCGTGGGACGTCCGCTGGTGGAAGGACGACCTGACCGCCTCGGTCAGCCCCTCGATCACGCACAACACGATGTACGTCACTGCGGACACGCCGCGTGTCGAAACCTGGGAAGATGGCGTCACTCACAAGCGGATGAAACGAGCGGTACAATGGGCGGAAGCGGTACAATCGGCTGACCCGCACGCCATCGTCGCGGCCCTTTTTCAGCGCGTGCCCAACGTCGTGCTCTACCGTGACGACGACGTCCCGGCCGAATACCATCATCCGACCTTCTTCAACGAAGTGGGCGGCGCGTGGCCGCTCACCGACTATCCGTCGCGGGGAGCCGAATGCCAGGCCATCGTGCGGATGGTCCGAGCCGTCGTTCACCAGCTCGGCATTCCCGGCACCACCCAGGCCGTGGTCGTCTGGGCTGATCCGGACGATGGTGGCCAAAAGGTGCACGAGGCCGAGCATGGTCAAGGCGGGCTTGGCCTGAAGACGCGCTGGAAGAACGGCTACAAAGAACGCGCCAAGCTCGCTGACTCGCCGGTCGAAGCCGGCCAGACCTACCTCGACGCACCGGGCAGCCCCGGAATGAATAACTTCGAGGCCTGCCTGAAGTACGATCACGCCGGCAAGGTCGTCTACCACGGTCCTGGCATCGAGGCCCCCTGTCCGACCATTGAAGAGGTGATCGAGGTGTTCTGGGGGCTCGTGTGGATTCGGGAGCACAAGGGAGGCGCCGATGAGCCCGACAGTTTCAGCGTGACCGAGATCGTGAGCAAATGGAAATGACTTCTATGCACAATGGAGGCGAAGCATGCAGACGCAGCAGTCGACGCTCTGGCTGGCCAGCGCCGCCGTGGTTGTCGCGTTGTCGTGTGGCGACCAGCCGGCGCCGCGCAACTCCACCTACAGCCCTCAGCCGGTTCGCCCAGCTGCCACCGGCGTCGTGTCCAAGTCGCAGCCAACACCATCCACGACACCGGCGGTGGCGAGCACGGCGCCTGTCGTGCCTCCGGCTCCCCCACCTTTCGTACCGGAGCCACCGGAGGGGCTGATGAACGAGCATGCGGCGGCCATCGATCGTGAGGCCAGCGAGTACATTCGTGGCGTATTCGCCGCCGTACAGGTGGCCAAGGACGCCGGCTTCAAGCCCCTGGGTTCGGATGCCGAGTTCAAAGCGCGATTCTCTCACGCCTACTACGATTCCTACTACGGCATTGGTGTCCAAGGCCGCGTGCGCCCTGGGGTTCCACCGTTGTTCCGGGCAGATCGCCACCCCTACGTGCCAGACCTCGCCGCTACGCGTAGCTACTACAGCGGGGATCCGAAGACTTGGGACGTTATCCGCCACGAGCTCACCATCGAGAGCCAGAAAATCGTGGTGTTCGAGACGGTCAACGATGCCCTCGTGGTGCTCGCTGAGCGCGGACGCGCTCTGGTTTCCATGGCTCCCGCAGCTCGCGTCGCGGAGCTCGTCCGTGTCGCAACCCTTC
>JAUVCD010000913.1 GCA_030590865.1 Myxococcales bacterium
CTCGCACACATGCGCGAGCAACAGCTGGCGCGAGAGCAACAGCGCCTCGAGGCTGCTAGCACCCGCCGGCAACGCCGCCTCATCCAAAGGAAGTCGGCGGCAAACTAGCCCGTTGAGCCAGCTCCGAACCGGACATCTCTATTTTGGAGAAAAGCGGACATTTCTACTTTGGGTTGCACTGGTCGAGACGAAATCGGGCGTTTGTACGCCCTATACTCTCCAGTAGCACGCTGGACTCCGTACAGCTCCGGTCGAATCTTCTCGCCCGACCAATGGCGCAGCGAAGTGTGCTCCGGGACTCGGTCAGCCGGCCAAGCTAGGATGCGCGCCAGATGCGGATCGCGGCATACGTCTACCCCGGCTGGCACCCAATCCCCGAGCGCGACGTGTCGTTCCATCCTGGCTTCACCGAGTGGGAGCTCGTGGCGGATTGCCGACCGCGTTTCGAAGAACACCACCAACCGCGTGTGCCTCTGCTCGGTCGCTACGACGATCGCGACACTCACGAAGTCGGCCGTCGGGTCGCGCTGGCGTTGCGTTATGGCGTCGACGTGTTTGTGTACGGCCTGTTCTGGTGCCGCGGCAAGCGGGTGTTTCAGGATGGGCTCGATCTCGGCCTCCTCGGTTCGGAAGAAGGCCGCCGCGTTCCGTTTGCGGTGATGTGGGCCAACCGCATGCCCCGACGCGTTCTCCCGGTGCGACGGAGCGACGTGGCGGTGGTCGATCCGAGTCGGCTGGTCAGCTCGGACGTGGACGACTTCGTGGCGCTGATCGCCTACTTGGCGGAGCGCTACTTTCATCGCGAGAACTACATGCGAGTTGGAGGCAAACCCTACTTCTCCATCTTCGACACCACCTTCTTCGTGCGCGAGCTGGGTATCGAAGGAGCGACCGAGGCGATCTCGAGAGCACGCGCCTGGCTGTCGGCACATGGCTTCCCGGGGCTACATCTCGCGGCGATCGATCCGTCTAAACCGATCATTGGGCATTTGGGGCAGCTCGGTTTCGACAGCGTGACCCACTACGTGTTGCTGCCCGAGTGGAAGGGGCCAGGGCTTCAGGATTACGATGCCTGCGCGCGTCTCCGCGCGACCCAATGGGCGAGCTTCGCGGAGCGCTCGGGGTTGCCCTATTGGCCATCCGTTTCGCCAGGCTGGGATGCATCACCGCGCGCGAGCGACTTCGGCAAGGAGCGCCCCGGCAAGTACCCTTGGTCGCCGGTCGTCACCGGCGAGCACCCTGACCGCTTTCACGAAGCCGTCGCGCGCGCTGTGCGATTCGCGAAGACTGCTGCCGTCGACGAGCCCCTCGTATTCGTAGCGTCGTTGAACGAATGGAGCGAGGGCCACTACCTCGAGCCAGACGTCCGTTTCGGCGAGGGCTGGCTCCAAGCACTGAGCGCGGCGCGGTAATCATCTTGCCGCGACCCCGATAGTGGCAGATCAAGTACGCTCATCAACCTTGAGCTATCTGCGCATGGAGAAGAAGACGGCGATCCAGCAGCTCCGCAAGGAGCTGGCCCGAAGACCAGACGCTAGTGCGTTGATGCGCGCTGCGCTCCTCGTCGTTGCGCTGCTGCTGGTCGCTTGGCCGGCGTGGGCCGACACGGAGGTGCTCGACCCGAACGTTGGGCGCTACGACGTCGACCAGCAGATGGAGCTGTCACTCGGCACCGCCCCCCCCATTTTTGCATAAAGCGCGATTCTGGTAATTCTGGCTGCGGTCAAATAGGGCGTTTATGTGTGTGGATTCAATCGGTCAGCGCATCACCTCTTCAAGGTAGATGACCGACATGTCGAAACGAGCCTTACGACGCTTTACAGGAGCCGAACGAACTGAACTCTGGAATCGGTGGCATCGAGGCGAGAGCCTGGGCGAGATAGCGCGCGGCCACGGACCGGTGATCAGCTGTCCCGATGCTGCGTTTGGCTCTGGCGCTTGCGGTGGTCCGGTGACCGTTGCTCCATCAATACTCGGGCGTGCCACAGAAGGTGTGGGCGACCGATTTGGGAGCCATCAGCTTCTTGCCGAGCGGACTCTTGCCGAGCTCGAGCAGGTTCATCCGGGTCGATCCCAGTTGCAGCTGGTTGCGTCCCCCGATTGCAAAAGAGGTGTGGCGCGCCACCGCCTTGCCGTTCCGCTGCACCTGCACGTTGCCCGTGTGGAGCTGCAGCGGGCCTGTGGCGTTGCTGATGCGGAGGCCGCCACCGGCAGGGACCAAGACGTCGGCCTTGGTCAGGCTCACCCCGACGGCGCCGGCAATCATCGCGTAGCGAACCGGATCGCCGTTGGTCTTGGTGAGCACGACGCCGCTGATGGCCTTGCCGTTGCGCAGAATCTGCGCGCGGAGGGTCAGCTTGCCGGCCACGACGATCCTGGCGCCGTTCTTGAGCGCCACGCTACCCCGGACGCGCTTGCCGGCGACTGTGGTGCCGTTGCTGGAGCCCAGGTCGGTCAAGGTAACCCGCTTCGAGGTGAGGGCGACCTCGAAGTGCCGGCGACTGATCCGCGCGTCGTCCCTGATGGCCCGCTTGCCGGCCCGCGACACCGTCAGCTGAACCGCGCTACCTTTGCCCCGACCGAACACCAGCTTCTTCGCCGGCAGCAACAAGAGGGTCGCCTTGCCCTCCCGCGCCTCGAGCACGGCGGGCTCGGCGTTCTGGGGCCACTTGTGTGCGGGCAGCAGCAACAGTGAGCCCGCCGCAGTGGCAGCTTGTAGGAACGTTCTCCGTGTCGACTCGGCCATCCATCGCCTCCAAATTCGGGCAGCCCCCCTCTATAGCAGAGCCGCCACCGCGCGGAACACGAGGAGCAGCAACCCGGCGCACGACTAGGTTCTGCTTCAGCATGGACAGCTGGCCCATGTGGTCCACACCTAGCCCGACTCGAGCTTGGCGAGCCGCTCGCGCATCTCGCCGATCGCGGCGATCTCGACGTCGGCGTGACTCCAGGCGTCGATGACCTGCCTTGGTGCATGGCTCCAAGCTGAGCCGGCAGCGCTCTCATCGTAGCTCGCGCT
>JAUVCD010000160.1 GCA_030590865.1 Myxococcales bacterium
GACTGCTGCTTCGGCGATACCAATTGCCCAGGCGCCTACCCCAGCAACCCGACCTGCGAGCCTGGTGGTTGGTGCAAGGGCCCACAGTGCTCGAACAACACCGAGTGTACCAACGGCGGAGCGCTCCCAGACTTCGCGTGCTTCCTGATCGACATGAGCGCCATGGGCATGGGCGACTTCAACGCCTGTATCGAAGGCTGCGTGGCGGACCAAGACTGCACGGCCGTCCCGAACACCACCTGCAAGGGCGTGGACAAGAATGGCGCCAAGTACTGCCTCGGGGACGTCAGCCCCTGCACCGGTGATGACGATTGCACCGGGATCGGTACCTGCAACATCCCGACCGGCACCTGTGTCTGCACTGACAACAATCAGTGCACCTTCCAGAACGTCAACTTCTGCGTCTTGCCCTGACCCGTTAGGCTCGCACTCTTGCACCGGACCGTGGCGCCGGTTGACCCTTGGGGTTCACATCGGGCTGCTGATACAACCGGGTGATGCTGCGCTGGCTCACTGCGACGGTACTGGGATTGACAGTCATAGGGTCGACCGTGCTGACGGCGACGACGGCGGCAGCTGCGCCCCGACATGACCTATGTGCGGACGTGGGCGATTCCTTCGCCTTTGGGGTGTCGAGCTACGGCGACCTGCGCGACTGGGCGCCGACCGCCAACGAAACTCACGGCGCCGACTTCCGATTCATCTACGTCTACATCCTCAACGGCGGGATGAACGATCCGGACAACTTCTCAGAATGGTACGTCACGCCCTTCATCCAGACCGCCAAAGCGATGGATGCCGTCCCCGTGCTGACCTTCTACCAGCTGCTGGATCTGGGCATCGAGGCCGGTTACTCGGGCTCGGAGGCGGCGATCGTGCAAAGCGCGCTGGCCGATGGCTCGGTCATGCGCAGTTACTTCGACAACTTCGTGTGGCTGCTGCAACTCGCCCACGAGCTCGGCCCGCCCATCATCATCCACGTCGAGCCCGACTCGTGGGGTTTCATGATGTGGGCCATGGGCGTGGAGGGCAATGATGACCCCACGTCGGTGAACGTTGCGGTCACCGGCTCGGGCCATCCTGACGTCATCGGCTTCGCCAACGACGCCGCTGGGCTGGGGCACGCCTTGGTCGCCTTGCGGGAGCGCTATGCTCCCGAGGTACGCCTCGGCTGGCACGCCTCCAATTTTCGCGTCGGGACCCGCCCCGATGTCGTGACGAGTTTCTACGCCCAGCTGGGAGACTGGGATCTGTTGGTGGGCGAGCACCCTCACGTCGAGGACGAGGGCGCCAGCTGGTGGGAGCCCTGGGTCGAAGACCGCCTCGAGGTGAACCTGACCTGGCTTTCGACAGTGACCAGCGCCGCCGGCGTGCCCTTGATGTTCTGGCAAGAGCCCATCGGTGGCCCGGATTACCACCTGATCGGCGACCCAAACGACCTCAGCATGCTCGATCGGTTCGCCGCAGCTGGAGCGGTGGGCTTGCTCTTCGATCACCAGAAATATGGCGACGTCGAAAACCCTGATGACTTTCGCAGCTATGGAACCTTCGGAGAGGTCCCACCAGATGGGCATCCGGCGGGTGGAACGGCCGCAGACATGCGGGATCGCGTTGCGGCCTATAGCCAGGCACCGCTGAGCTGGCCCAGCGGAAGCGTCTGCGACACTGGCGTCGAGACAGGCACGCCAGAGATCAATCAGCCCGGCGCCACCGGTGCCGACTACCGCGACGACAGCGGTTGTGGCTGCCATGCCGTCAGCACCGAGAGCCGTGGTGCGAGCTGGCTGTGGGTTCTGGCGGCCGCAGCTGTCGCCACGGTCCGGCGCCGCCAACCCAGCAGGTCCCGGGACCTTGGGGGGCATGGGTCATGAAACCCCAAGACTTCGAAGCCGCGCTGCGAAAGACCCTGGACGACCAGCGCCTCTCACGAGGAGAGAAACGGGCCTTGCAGGCCGTCGTCGCAGAGACGAACCCGACCCAGCTGCCGCTGTTGCGCAATATCGCCTTCCGCATTGCGACTAGCGAGCTGGCTGACGACCAGCACACCGGCCAGGTGCTCACCTGGCTCGAAGAGGTGAACAAGGCGCTCATCCCTGATGACGCGCTGAACCAGGCGCCAAGCTCCCAAGCCTACTTCAGCCCTGGCGAGGCTCCACTGCGACGAATCGTTGGGCTGCTAGCTGGTGCACGCAGGAGCTGCGACATCTGTGTGTTCACCATCACCGACGACCGTATCGCCGAGGCGATCTTGGGCTGCCACGGTCGCGGGGTGGCGGTGCGAATCATCAGTGATGATGAAAAGGCTTTCGATCGAGGCTCGGACATCCAACGACTCGCCAAAGCGGGCGTGCCCCTGCGGGTCGATCGGACGGCGGCCCACATGCATCACAAGTTTGCGCTCTTCGACCGCACCATGCTGCTCACCGGCAGCTACAACTGGACCCGCAGCGCGGCGGCCCAGAACTACGAAAACCTGATCGTCACCGATGATCACCACCTGGCGGCCACCTTTGGCAGCCTCTTCGATCACCTGTGGGACGATCTCGCGCCCTGAAACCCGCTGTCCCGCTCGACCATGCCAGGCAAGCTGTTGCCCACCTAGCCCGAGCACCCCGCCCTCTGTCGACCACCGTACATGCTTCGCGAGGATTATCTCATCAAGCTGATTCGGCGCGCCGCTGGCGCGATAGCGCGGGCCCTTCAGCTGACCTCGACAGGCGAGCAACTCGAGCAAGCGGATCGTGAGCTGAGCGAAGCGATGCGCCTACTGTTGAAGCTGCCGCGCAGCACGGCGGCCCAGCTGGACAGCCGGACCCTCGCCACGATGATGGACGACCGCCGAACGACCCGGTTGCTCGCCCGGGCGTTCTTCGTGGAGGGCGAGATCCATGGTCGCCGAGGGGATCCGAAACAGGCGCGGGCGAGCTATCGCCGCGCCATGGAGCTGTACCTCGCAGCCGAGGTCGGTGACGACCCGGAAGACGTGGCCACCGCTCAGGCGGTGCTGACTCGGTTGGGGCGAGACTCTTCCTCGGCCCAATGAGGCAACCCGTGGGTTGCTGAACGCCGAAAAGAGGGATAGGGATGCTGCCCAATCAGCGTTACTGCTGACCTCTGGACCACCTGCCGAGGCCGGCGCCGACTCGCCAAGAAGACAGCATGAGCGACCAACCCCAAGCCAACCAGTCGTTGAGTGGACTCCGGGTCCTCGACCTTTCGAGAATTCTCGCAGGTCCCTATTGCACCATGATCCTGGGCGATCAGGGAGCCGAGGTGCTGAAAGTGGAGCGCCCTGGGGTGGGAGACGACACCCGCACCTGGGGACCACCCTTCGCCGGCGGTGAGAGCGCCTACTTCTTGTGCTGCAATCGCAACAAGAAGTCGGTGGTTATCGATCTGAAGACCAAGGAGGGAATCGCCCTGGTGAAGGAGCTCGCCAACGTCTCGGACGTCTTGGTGGAGAACTTCACCCCTGGCCTCATGGAGCGGTTCGGCCTCGATTACGAGACGCTGCGTGAGCACAACCCCCGGCTGGTCTATTGCTCCATCACCGCCTATGGGCAAGACGGCCCCTATCGCGATCGACCAGGCTACGACATGGTGCTCTCGGCCGTGGGAGGCCTGATGTGGATCACCGGCGAACGAGATGGCCCTCCCTGCAAGGTCGGCGTTGCCATTACCGACGTGCTCACCGGAGTCTATGCCTCCGGCGCGATCACCGCCGCCCTGTTGTGGCGCGAGCGGTCCGGTCAGGGGCAACACATCGATTGCAGCCTGCTCGACGCCCAGGTGTCGGGGCTCGCCAACATTGCTAGCAACTATCTGGTGGCAGGAAAAGAGGCGACCCGCTGGGGCACCGCCCACGAGTCGATCATTCCCTATCAGGTCTTCGAAACCAAAGACCATCCCATTGCCATTGCCGTCGCCAATCAGAAGCTGTGGGTCAACTTCTGTAAGGTGGCCGGCAAAGAAGAATGGGTCAATGACCCGCGCTTCGAGAGCAACCCAAAGCGTGTCGAGAATCGGGAGCAGCTCTTGCCCATGGTGAACGAGCTCTTGGCTGAGAAGCCCTGCGACGAGTGGATGGAGCTATTGGTGGCGGCCTCCGTCCCCTGCGGACCGGTCAACAACATGGAACGCTTGATGGCCGATCCTCAGGTACACCATCGAAAGATGATTGAAGAGGTGCCTCATCCGACCATTGGAACGCTGCGCCTCGGCGGAATTCCCATCAAGTACTCCGAGACGCCTGGCACCATCAGGTTGCCCCCGCCGCTGCTCGGCCAGCACACCAAAGAGGTGTTGACCGACGTATTGGATTGCTCGCCTGAAAGGCTCGCCGAGCTCGAGCAACAGGGAGCGATCAAGATGGGTTCGTGACAACTCGTCGCGGATGAGTAAACAGGGTCGCCCGCACGTCACGGACGAAGGCGCACAAGGTGATGTCGCAGCGCTCTGCGGCGTCGAGGGCCAACGTGGTTGGTGCCGAGATGGCGCCGATGACCTCGATCCCAGCCCGAGCGCATTTGCCCACCATCTCCAAGCTGACCCGCCCAGACAGAATGACGCCGCTGCCCGCCGGGTTCCGCCCGTTGAGCCAGCACTTGCCAATCGCCTTATCGAGCGCATTGTGCCGACCTAGATCTTCCGCCCATGCGAGCAGGCTCCCTTGGGCATCGAAAATGCCTGCTGCGTGAGTACCGCCGCAGGCCTGAAACAGCTGCTGCTTTTGGCGCAGCTCGTCACGAACCCTCGGGAGGAGCTCGGCGCCAATGGTGAGGCTATCGCCCACCGCGGGCAAGGCGCTGATCTTGCGCTCCAAGCTCTCGGCGCCGCACAACCCGCAGGACGAGACGATGAGCAGGTTACGTCCTTGATCGTCGATCCGCGGTGGTTGGGTCTTCAGCCGAACCCGAAACGTGGCCGGGTCGTCGAGGCAGCGCTCGAGGGACGCCAGCTCGTCTGGATGATCAATCACCCCCTCGGTGAACAAGAAGCCCATCGCCAAGGCGCGCTCATCACAGGGCGTGCATAACAGCGTGTAGGACTCGGCGCGCTCGACGTCGATGGTCAGCGGAGCCTCAACCACCACCCCAACCGACTCGTCCCGAGGAGCCTCTCCGCCATCGCCGGTGGCCACCCGTCGCGCCTCTGTCTGGCGAATCGTCGCTGGTCTCGCCTTTGCCATGAGCCTCGTCACCCTACCCATGGCACCAAGCTCTGGTCGAGTCCAGAACGGCGGTTGGTGGTGACCTTGTGCGAGTTGAAGGGCGTGGATATATTGCGCCGATGAGCAACGCCGGCAATCACGCCACCTCAGGGGATCAGGAACACTGGATCGTTGAGGTCGACGAGGAGCTGTGCTCCCTCTGTGAGGTCTGCGCGAGGGACTGCCCCAGCGGCGCGTTGCGGGTCGAGAAGGACGGTGACCGACTCGTCCTGTCGTTTCAGACCAGCCTGTGCCACAGCTGTGCCCCTGGCGAGGGCTGCGAGTCGACTTGTCCGGAGGATGCGCTCAGCCGGCGGGATGGCCGCGCAGAACCACTGACCATGGATCGAGTCCAACTGGTCGACGGGCAGGTATTGCGCTGCTCCTATTGCAATGAACCCTTCGGCACGGTGCGCAAGCTCGAACGGGTGGCCAAGAGGCGGAATCATTCGGCCGAGATTGTGCGCGATCTATGTCCGCTATGCCGGCGCAAGCACCTGGTCGTGAGGTTCATCGACGAGGAGCGCATGCCTGAGGGCCAGGCGGAGTATCGCTCGACCTATGACATCCTGCGCCGAGCGGGCAAGCTGATCCCTGGCGAAAAGCCTCGTTAGACCAAGGGCCCGCAGGTTGGTGCCCTGACGCTCGGTGCCTCAGGTCCAAATGGCGATGGTGCGAACGCCGGCCAGGTTGCCGTCAGGCGTGATGCCCACGACGATGATGCTCACGCCCACGCCGTCCACGTAGCCCGGTGAGCCGTAAGCGCCGAAGTAATAAACCTGCAGGTCGCTGAGGTTCGCCTCGAGAACCTGATCGATGGCGGCACGTTTGACACATTGCTCGTAGTAATAAGCGTCGTCCTGTTCGGCGGCGCAGCTATCAGCATCGGTGCGCCACTCGTCCCAAGTGCTGGTCATCGAGTAGAGGTCGGCCAGCGGCTTGTCAGCGTCTGGATCGTTGTCCACATACTGAGCCATCTTGGCTCGCACTAGCTCTTCGGTGATGGTCGTTATGCCACTGAGGTCAGCGTGGACCCAGAGGAAGGGATAGTCGGCCTCGGAGGTATATTCGGCACCGGTGGCGACCGCCTCGACGGCCGTCTGGATGGCATCGTCGCCAGCGGCGACGTCGGTCAGCTCACGAATGATGCGTCGCACCGTCTCAGCACCACGCTCGGCGTTGTACTTGGAGACATAGAGCTCGCCACGGCCAATGATCTCGCTATTTGAGGCCTCGACGGTGAAGTAATGCTGGCCGTTCTGGGCCTCGAGAATCTCGAAGTTAGCCGGCTCGGTCCCGTGGTTCTTGACGCTCTCGATGCCGCCATCGGCGCCGCTGGGACTCGCGTAGCCCTCGGATTGGAGGACGATCTCGCCGTTGCCGGCCCGTAGCCTGAAGTAAGTCTGGCCGTCAGCTCCCTCGAAGGACTCGAACTTGGGACCGCTGCCACCGGCCTGGGCGTTGACCGCATCCGGGGCAACGCGCTTGACCGTTTCGACACCCTGCTCGGCTCCCGCCTTGGTCACATAGGTCTCGCTGGTGGCGATGATCTGGTAGTTCCCAGCGATCAAGTTGAAGTAGTACTCGCCGTTCTGGGCTTCGAGGACCTTGAAGCGCTCGGTGATGACGGCGTTGGTCTTGACGCTCTCGATGCCGTTGTTGGCACCTGCGACGGCCACGTAACCTTCTGAGCGAAGCAGCTGCTCGCCGTTGGCGGCGATGAGCTGGAAGTAGTGCTGCCCGTCCTCACCCTTGAACAGCTCGAACCGCCCCTCGGCTTGGGTGACGTCCTGAACCGCTGCATCCGACCCGTCCCCGCAGCCGACCGCGATGCCTGGAAGCACGGTGCCGAGAGCGAGAGCAAAAGCGATGTTGCGAAGGGTGGATTTCATTGAGGCACTCCAGAAGGGTTGGGTTGGTCACGCCGAGAGCAGGTGTGGGTCGCGAAAGCAACTCCCGTGCCTAACCCACAAACTGGCGCAATCACACACAAGGTGGGCAAGTGTATTACCATCGCCCACATCAGGCGGAAGCTGGCCTCAGCCCCAGTGCGCCACAGAAACGTGCGATATAACAAGTCTTTCTGTCTTTGGTGGCGGCTCGGGGCACCTGGTGAAGCGATTGCTCAGGTGGATCACCGCTACCGACAGGCTTCAGCCTGCCTGCATGCCTCCGCCGGTCGCTCCGAACAATAGTCGCAAGGCGCAAGGGGACGATAGCGGCTCCAGGCCCGCCCCCACGGGCCTCGTCGCCCAGATCGGTCGGCCTCCTAGGCCGGGGGCAACAAGCCGATGCCGGCCTTCGGGTCCCTGGGCTTGGCAATCCGGCGGAACTTGAAGCCCGCCACGTTGAGGGTCGGCAAGGCACCGGTGACCAAGACGCTATGCCGCAGGATCAACCCGCCGGCCAGTCCGAGCACGGCACCTGCGGCGCCAAGCAGGTAAGCCGTCTGCATGTCAGCATCGGCCATGACGAAATAGAGGAGCAGCATCAGCAGCGCTGGTGCAATCAGCCCGAGCAGAAGATAGCCCACCACGAAAGACTGGCGCGCCATGATGCGCTCCGCCGACTCGCGAGCATCGGGCGACCGGTAGGCAGCCTGCAAGAAGAACATGATGGCCATTAGCTCGAAGATCACCAAGACGAGCCCTTCCAGCGCCATCGTTTGCAGCGCCTCGAGAGCCGCGGGACCGCCATGGAAGACCACGCCCAGCATGATGGTGAAATGGCCGGTGACCAGCGCGGAGATCACGAAGACCACCGGCACGGCAGCGGTGCGCCAGAAGGGGATCCCTTTGGAGGCTCCGAGCAGAATGCCCGTATAGGCCATGGTTCCGAGGGCAAACGCGATGCCCGCAATGGACACGGCGGACAGGATGGTCGTCCCGTCGCCGGTGGTGCGGATGTCGGTGTAGAACAGCAGCACCAGGTGCGTGAAGGCCAACACCATGAAAATGCTGATGACCCAGGTGCCGCGGGCGATCCACGAGGTCTTCACGTTGTTGCCTGCCAGCATGGCGCGCCCTGGCGAGCCCAGATCGGCCATCAGCGCACCGGTGCCAATGAGCACCGACGGGAAGGCAATCGACAGGCCGATGGCTGTCGATAGCTCTAGCGGCTTGCCGAAGAAGCCATTGACGGCTGCAATGGCATAGGCCCCTGAGCCAACGCCGCCGAGATAAAGATAGATGGCAACGAGCCATCCCCACTCTGTCTGAATCTGGCCAGTGTGTTTCGGATCCATGGTAGCCCTCGTGCGTTGGACTCAGCTTTGTTTCAGCTCGTGGATAGTCTCAGCGGGTGATCATCGGGGGGCGAGGTAATAGACCTTGGGCTCGTTGCCGAGCTCGGGGTTCAAGGGCGCACCGCGGTGACGTCTGAGCAAGATGCTCGGCTCGCTCTCCAGATCGTCCAGATCGCCGAAGGTCCGAGCATCGGCCGGGCAAGCCAGGACACAGGAGGGCTGCTTGCCCTCCTTGAGGCGGTCGAGGCAGAAGTCGCACTTGGTGGCCACTCCGACACCGGACTTCTCTTCGAACTGTTCCCTGGTGAACTCTTCATAAGGCGTTATCGGTAGCCCGTCGGGGAAGTAGCTCTCCCAGCTGTCCACCGAATAGCGGGCACCGTAAGGACAGGCCATCATGCAGTACTTGCAGCCCATGCACTTGTCCTTGTCCACGACGACGATGCCGTCCTTCCGCTGACGGGTGGCGCCCGTGGGGCACACCTCCATGCAAGACGGTTCGGCGCATTGCATACAGAGCACCGGCAGAGCCTGGCGCACCGTGTTGGGGTAGGTGCCGGTCTCTCCCTTGAGCAACCGTGCCCAAAACACCCCTGGTGGCGTGTGGTTCTTTACCTTGCAGGCCATCACGCAGGCGTAGCAGCCGTAGCAGCGCTTGAGGTCAATCACCATTCCGTAGCGTGGCATGATTCGCTCCTAGCCGTTCTGCTTGTAGATTTTGACGCGACAGCAGATGTCCTGGTTGAACGTGAGCGGGTCAGTATGCCCGAGATCCATTTCGACCAGATCGTTGAAGAACGTCCCCTTGCCTTTGGCAATCGGCATGTATTTGCCCCAGTGACCGGCTACCGCAGCAATGGCCAAGTGGTGGGGCTCGATGCCTTCGGTGAGGGCGACCCACCCTTTGACGCGGTGGCCCTCCGGGTTTTCGAGCCAGACCTTGTCGCCTTCTTCGATCCCCTTCTCCGCTGCGGTGGCCTTGTGCATCTGCACCGAATAGACGTAGGGGTCCTCTTGGGACACCTCGTCGAGGTAGGGGTTCTGCTGGGTCAGCGAATTGCAGTGAGTCACTGCCCGCCAGTAGAACGTGTGCATGTCGTAGTCGTCGTTCTTCTCGGTGTGGGTCGGGCAGGGATACCAATCCGCCAACGCCTTGAACCGCGACCAATCGAAATCGAAGTAGTCGGCCCCGCCGTATTCGTCCCAGAGCTTGCTGATCTGCTCACCTGAGTCGATGAAGTACTCGAAGTAGACGGGCACGCGAGAGGGGTTGAACCACTTCCAATAGACGTCTTCTTTGCGCTTGGGCCAAGTGAACACGCCCTTCTTGCGAACGTGCTCGAGGCCGTGCTCCTCGCCGAAGCGATCCTTCAGCATCCGGTCACAGACGTCCTCCCAGGTGTGCTCCTCGCTGCCGTCTTCGCAGAGCTTGTACTTCTCATCCATCGCGCCGCCGTAGCGCATGGTGACGGCGTCGTTCAGGCCCTTGTAGTACTTGGGCAAGATGCCCAGGCGCTTGGAGATGTCGATCATGACGACGTTGAAGTCACGTCGTTCGTGCATCGGCTCGACCACCGGCTGGCGAATGGTCCAACCCCAGTCGTCCTCACCCTGGGGATGGGAGAAGGTGGAGGGGAAGCTGACCGCTGGGGTGTAGCGCTCGAGGAAGCAGGCGTCGGGCAGCACGATGTCGGCCACCGCCTCCTCGAACTCGGTGACGTAGAGCTGGAAGGAGAAGATGAACTTGAACTTCTTGAGGAAGTTCTCGGTGACCGTCTCGGCGTTGCCCATGGTCATCACCGAGTTGGACCCGAAGTTGATCATCACGTCCGGCCGGTAGTCGATCTTGAAGCGATCCAGGATCTCGAACCACTTCGGGCTCGTCATGACGAAGGCGTTGTAGATCGACGTGGGGAACATGTCGTGCAGGTCCAGCCGGGTCGGCTGTTTCGGCACGCGCAGCGGGTAGGGGATGTGGTCGTAAACCCAGGCTTTGCATTTGAGCAGCCCGTCGGGGCAGGGATAGGGGATCTGGTAGGGCTTGCCCGTCTTTTTGTAGCCGTTCTGAACTGTGGCCCCGAGACCTAGCGCCGAGCCCCAGGTGTCGGCAGCGCCGACCATGTGGTTGACCATGTCGATGGACAGGCAGGTCCAACCCGAGTTGGTGTGACCCTGAGCGCCGCGGAAGAAGTGGGTCCCCGCCGGTCGGCTGGGGATCTTCTTGGGCCCCTTGTCGGTATCGATGGTGACGGTGGAGCCGATCTCGGCCGCCTCGCCGAACTCTTTGGCGATGCGGCTGACGGTGGCCGCCGGGACCCAGGTGATCTTCTCGACGTATTCGGGGGTGTACTTCTTGACGTGCTCTTTGAGCAGCTCGAAGGCCGGGGTGCACTCAGTACCCTTGACGTCGTACCTGCCGGTGAGAGCGACCTCGTGAGCCTCGTCTTCGTACTCGACTCGGGTGATCGACGGATCGTCGTGCACCTTCGGAGCCTTGTCGACCAGATCCCAAACCAGCGGCTTGTTGGTCTCCTCGTCCCGCATGTAGCGCCCGTCCGAGGGCCTGATCAGGTAAGGACTGTTGGTCTTGTAACTCAGGTACTCAACGTCGTAGATTTCGTGCTCGTTGAGCAGGCTGTTGACCAAGCCGAGCGCCAGCGCGCCGTCGGTGCCCACTCGGATGGGCACCCACTCGTGGCCCTTGGAGGCCTGAGCGCTCTGGAAGGGGTCGAAGACCACATTCTTGAAGCCCCGATAGCGGGCATCAGCAACCTGAGTGGCGTTCTGCACCGCAACGTGACCGGCACCGTGGCCCTTGGAGCAGCCGAAGTTCAGCGCATAGTTACAGTGAGCGAAGTCCGGGATGATCGACCAACTCACGTGCATGATGCCGTTCATGAAGTGAGCGCCGTTGCCGCAGTGCAACCCGCCGCCAGACACCCAGTAGTTGGGCGTCCCAAAGGCCTTCATGAACCCGATGACACCGAAGCGAATCTCCGAGGCCTGGGTCGTGGTGGCCTGGAAGAAGACGCCGCGCGGGTCCCGCTTCTGGCACTCCTTGAGCTTCTCGATGATGGTATCGAGCGCTTCCTCCCAGCTAATGCGGACGAACTTGGGATCCTCCCCGAGCCCCTTCTTGGGGTTGGTCCGCTTCATCGGGTAGTTCACCCGATAGGGGTCATAGAGCAAGTGGGGTGAGGCTAGCGCCTTGACGCAGCAGTGCCCCCGGCCCGTCGGGGCTTCTGGATTGCCCTCTATCTCGGTGACGATGCCATTCTGCCGGCGGACCTTGATGCCGCACATGCAGTAGCACTGCCCACAACTGGTCGGGATCCAGACGTCTTCCTCAGTCTTGCGCTGGGTCTTTGCGGCCATGGATCGATGTCTCCTTCGGTCGGGTCTGCTTTGAGATGTGGCGCGGGCCCTAGCGGCCTGCAGCCCAGAGCGCCCCTCGGTGCCGTCGCGCGCCAACTAGAGGCGTCTGGGCATAGCAGGGGCGGAAGTCAGCGCGGGCAGCCCAATTGGACTATTCGTAACGATTGCAGCTAGTTAGCCTGCCGTGACGGATGGCAGCATAGGGGGCGGCTCGGTCGATGTCAACGAGGCGTCAGGCCTAGCCCACCGGGGCTACTCAGGCGCGCGCGACGTAGCAGTGCCGCCAAACGACACAAGGCTCGACGGCCGGTAGCTGCCCTGGCCATCCCATCACGGCGAGCTGGCAAAGCTAGCGGCGGACATGTAGAATGTTCGGCCCTTTTGTCATGACAGTTGCGCTACTCACGATCGGTACTGAGCTGCTACGCGGTGAGGTCGCCAACATCAATGGACAATGGCTCGCTGACCAACTGACCCAGCTGGGGTTCGACATCGCAGCCATGGAAACCGTGGCCGACCACCACGAGAAGCTGGTCGCCACCTTGAGGCGCCTGCTCGACACCCACGCCCTGGTCATCGCCACCGGCGGGCTCGGTCCAACGACTGACGATCTCACCACGGCAGCTGCCGCGGAGGTGGCCGGCGTCGAGCTCGCGACCAACCACGACGCGCTGGCGACGATCAAACATCGCATCGAAGAGCGAGGCGACGAGCTCCGCCCAGGTCACGACAAACAGGCGCTCTTGCCCGTCGGCGGCGAGTTACTCCCCAACACCGAGGGAACCGCTCCTGGCTTCATCTTGCGAACCGGTGGCGCCACGGTCTACTGCTTGCCAGGCGTGCACCGCGAGATGCAGCACATGTTCGAGCAGCAGGTGGTCCCTCGCATCCGCGGGGCAGCAAGCAACGACGGTTACACGGTTTGCCTGCACACCTTCGGCCCCCACGAATCGTGGCTCGCCGATCGTCTCGAGAGTCTGAAGCTCGAGCACCCGGATGTTACCGTCGGCTACCAGGCCACCGGCTCATCGATCGACCTTCGAATTCATGCCCGCGGGCCGGATTACGCTCAGGCGCGGGACCGAGTGAAGCGAGCAGTCGACGAGGCTCGCGCCCGGCTGGGCGACGTGATTTACGGTGAGGGCGATCAGACCATGGCCTTGCTCGCCGGCCGGGCAGTGCGGAAGCGAGGCTGGAGGCTGGCCATCGCCGAGTCCTGCACTGGCGGCCTCATTTCTCACCAACTCACCAGTCAGCCGGCCAGCGACTATCTGGTCGGCGGCGCGGTGACCTACGCCAACTCGGCGAAGACGTCGCTGCTCGGGGTGTCAGAGGACACGCTGCGAGGCCACGGCGCGGTCAGCGCCGAGGTAGCCGCCGAGCTCGCCGAAGGGGCACGGCGGGTATTCGATTGCGAGGTGGGCATCAGCGCCACCGGCATCGCCGGCCCCACCGGCGCCGCGCCGGGCAAGCCGATCGGCTTGTGCCACTGGGCTGTGGCCCACCCGGACGGCACCGAGCTGGAGCAACGGGTCTTCAGCGGGACCCGTTCTCAAGTGCAGTACAAGGCCGCCCATGCGGTGCTCGCGCTGCTGCGTCGCACGCTGGCGGGCAACAACCTGTGAGCTGAGCGGCGGCGGCGCAGGAGGGGAAGCCAGGCCGGCCCTTGCGCCGGGCGAACAAGGGGGCGGCGACTATTTGTCGATTCCCACGCCCTTGTGGAAGGCAGGATCGGCATCGGCGCCGATGGGGTCGAGGTACCAGAGGGCGTTGTTGCCCACGCCCTGGTAGGCCGTGTTGTAGGTGTCGGACCCGCCCCCGAGGTCCATGAAGACGCCCGCGAGCTTGGCGCCCGGATAGGCCGAGTGCACGATGCCAAAGGGCGGATCGGTCAACACATTTCCGTCGTTGTAGAGGTCGTCTCCGCCATCGTTGATGAAGAACGTCATTCCGACGGTGAAGGCCTTGCCGTAGTTGAACTTGCCGCTGTAACGATCGTTTCCACCGTTATCGATCAACCAGCCGACGCTGCAATCGTATCCATAGCCACCAGAAAATCCCGAGACGTGAATGTCGTCGTCGCCATCCTCGTCGATAAGGACGCCGACACCCATGTGTGCCGCCGCAGCGGGCCCCCACCAAAAGGTGCGGTAATGGTCGTCCCCGCCCTCGTCGTAAAGTAGCCCGAAGCCGTAGACGAATCCCTGACCCATAGCCATGCAATCGGCGTAGTGCTCGTCGGTGCCCTGGCCCAGATCCACCAGCGCACCGAAGCCGCCCATCCAGTTGGTATTGGCAGATGGCCCTGAGCCGAACCAATCACCTCGGAACCCCCAGCCGACGCCCTGGCTGTTACTCATGTAATGAGGCTTGCCCTCGTCATCGCTATAAGGCCAGGTTGAACCATTGAGATTGTAGTAATTGTTGAAGCCCGGACCAGGGAGCTCGGGCTCATCGGCGTTGTGGTAGGCCAGATAGTGGTCGTTGCCTTCCAAATCGAGCAACACCCCGTGACCATGAGGGCGTCCGTTGCCCTGCCCCATGGTGTACACACCGTAGTCGTCATCCCCCGACCGGTCGATCAAGGCGCCGATGCCAAAATAGCCGGCCCCTTGCCCGACGTTACCCAGTTTGTACGTATCCGTTCCGTCCATGTCGTAGAGCACGCCCACGCCAAACGCTCCAGCGCCCTGGGCATAGAGTGAGGATGTGTAGTGGTCGTCGCCGCCCGCGTCGATCAGCACGCCAACGCCGAACAGGCCCGATCCTTGCGTGAACCCGCTGGCATTGGCGAATGCCTCGGCGGAAGTGGTGGCAGGATCCTCGATATCGGCCACCTCAGGAGTATAGGAGTCATTGCCTGCCATATCGATGAGCACCGAGGCACCCATCCAAAAGTACGGAGTGGCGGCATAACGGCCGTGGTAGGTGTCGGCACCGCCCAGGTCAATCACCAGCACCGTGCCGGCCAATTGCTCGGCGGTATAGGTAGAATCACTGGCGGTCGTGTCGACGAGGATCCGTCCGTGCGGCGTGAGCAAGTTCAAACCGACCGAATCGAAAGCAGGAATGCCCTGGAGCACCTGTCGGAGCTCGTCCGCGGCGCCAGCCACGCTCATGGCTGCGACATAGAGCTTGGACAGATCCACCGTCGCGCCATGCAAGAAGATGGTGTCAGCGACCGAGTTTCCTGACGGACTGATCTGCCAGTTGTTGCTCGAGGTGTAATAGTCATTGAGGAACTGGTCGAAGACGCCCTGCAAGGCCGTCTGGTCGGTCCCCACGAGCGCTTGCTGCTTGAGCAAGCTCGCCTCTCCGAGCCGCAACACCAACATCGCCAAGGCCACGTCGAGCTCCTCCGGATAATCAGCAATGGCGGCTCGTAGCCAATCTCGCGCTCCATCACTCCAGGGCTCGACG
>JAUVCD010000449.1 GCA_030590865.1 Myxococcales bacterium
GACGCTGGTAGCCGGCACCGCACTTTCACTCCTCGCCGTGACCGCCTGCGACGGGGGCAAGGCTGGTCACGGTACTGCCGTGACGGCGACGGCCACCGCCACGACGACGGCGAGCGCCTCGGCGAAGCCCGCGGGACCCGCGACGGCTGCTGCCGCCACGACCGCCTCGGCGGAGAGCACCACGCCATCGGCCATCCCAACGCTTCCAGGTCGCACGCCGGTCCCCACGACGGAGGAGTGGGAGGGGGTTGGCGAGATCACGGTGAAGGGATCGTCGGCCCTCAACTGCGAGACCAAGATGGTGCGGGAGTGGCTGCGGGTGACCTGCCGCAGCAAGAACGACACCGGCGGGACGCCGACACGGGTGAGTGTCATCGATGGGCAGAAGCCGGGCGTGTTTCACTACGCCAGCGGGCGGGTCACTTCATTGATCATGCCCTACGTCGACGGCACTCACCTGGAGGCCACCTTCTCGTGGATTGACAAGGCTCACAAGCTGGTGGTGGATTGGCCCAAGGGTGCCCCCAAACCGCCAGTCGTCGGTGTGTTCGAGGGCGCGAAGTCGCCACTCGACCGCCTGTCAGGCGCCATCGACGCAAAGCTGATGAACTACGCCTGCACGTGCGCCACCGAAGACTTCGACAGCACATTGCCCCAGGAAGAGAAGGACCACTTCATAGCGCTGTGCATCAAGGAAGCCTTGGCGCTGCCCCACGCTGACTGCCAACACACCTATGGCGATGACTGCAAGCGCTACAATGCCTGCACCATGAACGAGCCAGGAGCGCCCTCGCGCTGCCGCCCAGGCCACATCCGCGTGCTGCTCAACACCTGTGGCAAGCCCTGCAAGAGCGATAGTGACTGCCCCAAGGAGCGCACCTGCTTGCCCACGATCGAGGACGAGAGCGTCTCGGCCTGCTTCGGCGTGTAGCGACCCTGCTGCCGCTCCGTTCCCGTGCCCACGCCGCTCGCCGGTGCGGCTCTCGCCTCGATGCCACCGGTTCCAGAGTTCAGTAAGCGAGCCGGCAGTGCCCTGCTCGACGTCGGCGAATGGCAGGGCAACCTGGCCGTCTTCGACCCCAAGGAGCGTGCCGACACGTTGGTGATCACCAGCGGCCCCCTCCAGGGCATGCCCTTGTTCCTCGAGAAGCGCGACGGCAAACAGGCGCTGGTGCTGAAGCACTCCCAGACCGGTTACGTCGCCGTCCGCCCGTAGAGCGACCAGGCGCCTCTCACGACGCGGGCTGCCCAGACTCGGCCGGCTCGACGAGCTGGCCTGCCTTCAGGGCCACGAGGGTCGCTCGCGTCACGGCTTTGAGAGCTTCGAATATGCCCTCGCCGGTCACGGGATCGGCGGCAATCATGGGAGCTGTGGGCGCCGGGATCAGCTGGGTCACGAGGTTTGGGTCCGCCCCATCTTCGAGTTGCACCACCAAGGGGAAGATCGTGAAGTCGTAGCCGATCTGCTCGAGGCTCCCCTTCAGCTGATGAACAGCGTCCGACAAATAGGGTGCTGGCGTGGCCCGCCGGACGACGAGGACCACGGCGTCCACGTCGCGGAAGCCACTCAAATCGCACGGTGCTCCCTCCTCGTCCGTCGACTCGAAACCTACGAGCAGAAGCCGCAGGCTGTAGCCCCGGATCTTGCCGAGATTGGCAGGCGCGAATTCCAAGGACGTCACATGGCGCGCCCCTGCCCACCCGGTCTGGATGGGGCTCCGCATGGCGGGATCCAAACGTTGGTGGATGTTGCCGAAGGTCGGCAACACCTTTGTGCCCGGAGCGCCGCAGTAGACGATACGGGCGCAAAGCTCCATCGTGGTGTGGTTGATCAACATCGGGACAAGCGTCTCACCGGGGCAGGATGATAGGTGTGCAGATAGGCACCAGGTCCTCCCCGCCTCTCCTCTTCGCCGAGCAGCTGTTGGATCGCATTGATGTCGCAACGGGTCGGCGTCAGGCGTTCGACTCTCGCCTCCGTCGGGCCATGGGCAGGCTCAGTGTTAGCAGCAAGGTCCAGCGAGTCCAGCGCCCACTCGGCGTCGGGCGGATGTGGCAGCCGCATCCCGCCGCTGCGCCGTCGTCATCACTCGCCAGGGTGGTCCCTGCGCCGCCCGGCGCGCCGCCCCCGAGAGCTTCACCACCAGCGCCGGGACTGCCGCCCAGGCTCCCACCACTCCCACCACTCCCACCAGTGCCGCCGCCGCCGACTGACGGCGGAGAGTCGGTGAGCCCGATGAAGGGATTGCCGCTAGCGTCGACCACTCCCGGTGTTTCGTTGGTGACCACCACGTCATCGACATAGGCTTTCTGCGTCTGAGGCGCGGTGCCATTCCAGTAGCTGAACAGGTAGATGAAGTCAGAGATCGAGACAGCCGTGCGCAGCGTCTCGGTCTGCAGATCTTCCTTGATCAGCGTGCCGTTTTGCCATACGCGGTAAACAGCTTCGCCTGGCACCGATGACAGTTTCACGTACTGCTCGATGGCGACCCAGTCCTCTGTGATCACCGGCGTTCCGAGGTTCTTCCAGTCCGGGTTGTTCGTGAAATAGTCGGGCGTAATCTCGCTCCCGACGTTCAGACCATTGTCGATCAGGACGTCGAGGTATCCCTCGTTGCTCAGGTCCGGCGCCGCCGTGTGAATGCGCATAGCCTTCAGGCCGGCGCATTGGGTGCAGCTGAAGTCGAAGCCGCTCGGAAAGTACAGATAGACTCGGAACCAGATTTCATCACCCTGGTGTAGATCTGGATAGTTGAAGCTCCCTCCCCAATCGCCGAAACCCTCGGTGCCTGCGTCGATCCCCACCTCGGCTGACTGGCTTCCCGAGTGGGCCACGACGTCGCTATAGACCGTGTACTGAAACGCTCCGCTGAACCCGTCGCTGCCGTTCGCCTTGTCGCCTAGGACCCCGCTTTCGAAGTTGGCATCGAGGGTCCACGCACCTGCCGAAGACGACGCCAACAAGACGGAAAGGGCCAGCATCGTGGCGGTGACGTTGGGCTGATGAGAAGGCGACATAGCATCACAATATCTCAGTTGCAGGAGCAACTTTCAACAGGGCCGAAACCGGTTTGAGCTGGATCGCAGCGTCAACCTGGCAGTACCGATTGGCTTGTCGGCACGGCGGTGCACGTGGGCTGTCGTAGCATTGGCGTCCTCGTTCAGAGGCTCTCGCCAGGGGTAGCCATTCTCTCATGGGGGCTCGAGCGCGCCTGAGCGCCCGGGCACATGCCGGCTCCGTCCAGCAAGCCGGACTCCGTCCACTCGGGTTGCCCCAGGGAATGTGGGACCGGCCAGCTCAACCTCCGTCTTCACCCCTGCGGCGGCGTGAGCCGCGCCATGTCTTCGGCGAGGGTGGCCTGCACCCGCTCGATGATCGGTGCCCGCATTCGTCGCTTGGTCAGCCCATAGGGCTCGGTGGGCAGTTTGGCGAGTCGCTCGGCCAGTTTCAGCGCTTCGGCTGCAAACTCGTCAGGCGCGACCACCCGGTCGAGGTAGCCCACCTCAACGGCGGTTTGTGGATCATAAACCGTCGCCTGGATCGTAGCGGCCACCCGGTGCTTGGGGGCTATGCGGTCCTGGGCCAGCTCTAGGACGAACAGCGGCAGCGTCATGCCAATGGAAACCTCGTTGAGGCCGATCTTGAAATCGCCCTCGACACCGATGCGCGTGTCAGCGGTCAGCAGCATCACTGCGCCGCCGGCCATGGCGTGCCCGCTGCAGGCCAGCACGACGGGGGCTGGGAAGTCGTAGAGCCGCAGATACATCTCGGCCCCGTGGGTGACCAGCTCACGGGCCTGCTGGACGCCGGCCATCATGGTGCGCAGATCGAAGCCGGCGCAGAATTTCCCCGGGCGGCCGGTCAGCAGGACCGCGGTGGCCTCCTTTTCAGCCCGATCGAAGGCCGCCACGAGTTGATCGATCAGGCTGTGGCTGAGGGCGTTGGCTTTGCCGTCGTCCATTCGAATGACGGCCACGGCTCCCTGTTGCTCGTAGTGCACCACGTCGTTGCTCATGACTACCTCGCCACCGTCATAGCCCAGCTCGGTGGGGACGCCAGCGATCTCCGGAGCAGAAGTGTCATCTCAGGGGCCGGCTGCCACCGAGGGGCAGCGCCAAGGCGCCTGCACGGGCCCTACCGCTACTGACGGCGGCTCTCCGAGGGCCTACCATGGGCCCACGGATCGCCCGTGGAGCATCGTCAGCCAGCCCTTCGCCGCGGCGTGTACCTGTCCCTACTCGCCCTCGGCATCTTCTCTCAGCTGGCCCAGGCCCTGCTGGGTCGCGAGCTGCTCGTGGTGTTCTACGGCAACGAGGTGAGTCTCGGCGCCTTTTACGGCTGTTGGCTGCTGTGGATCGCCGTTGGGGCGCTGGCCGTGGCGCGTCTGCGGCGGCGGGGATGGCTAGCCGAGCCGCTGCCTGCCTTTCGCACCTGTCTGCTGCTGCTGCCCCTGTTGTTGCTGCTGCAAGTTGCGGCGGCCCGTTCGGTTCGCGCCTTCATGGATGTGGGGACTGCGGAGCTCGTGAGCCTGGAGCAGCTGCTAGTCGCGACGCTGCTGGTGACCCTTCCGTGCAGTCTGGCGGCAGGAGTCGCCTTTCCGCTCGGCTGTGAGATCCTGGCCCTGAGCCGGCGGCCTCGCCAGCAGGCGGCGACCCAGGGGCGCGCTGCCCGGCATACCGCGGCGGCCGATGTGGGCGACGTGTCTCACCTCTACGTCCTGGAGGCGGCCGGAGCGTTGCTCGGTGGGGCACTGTTCACTTTCGTGATCGTCGACTGGCTCGGCGGCTGGCGCAGCGTCGGCTTTGGCGCCTTGGTCATGGCCTTTGCCGCCTCGTCGCTGACGCCTCGATCGCGGCGCCTTGGTCCGGCCGTCGTGGTCCTGGCGCTGGGCGGGTTGGCGGTTGTCGCCACTCCGGTGGGCAGCTGGCTTCACCGCTGGTCCGAGACCGCCCGCTTTGCCACGCTCCACTCAGGTCTCACGCTGCTCGATTCGGTCGAGACGCGCTACGGCCATGTGGCCATCGCCCAGCTCGGTGAGCAACGGTCCATCGTTTTCGATGGTCGCATTGCCACGAGCTTCCCGGATCCCAAGGCCGTGGCCCAAGAGGCCGCTTACAGCTACTCCCAGGCGCCAGGGGCGCGACGGGTGCTGTTGTTTGGCGGGGTGGCCAGCGGGCTGGCTGCCGAGCTGCTGCGCTACCCAGTCGCGCGGCTCGACGTCGTCGAGGAGGACGAGCGCGCCTTTCAGCGCATCCGTCCCCACCTCGACCCGGACACGGTGAAGGCCCTTGGCGATCCACGGCTGAGTCTTCACTTTGAGGACGGCCGTCGTTTCGTGAACCGCCAAGTCCCGCCACTTGGTGAACCGGAGCGCGACAGCGGCTGGGATCTGGTAGTGATTTCGACACCCGATCCAGCGAGCGCCTATCTGAACCGCTACTACACGCTGGATTTCTATCAGAGTCTGGCCGTTTCGATGACCGCCGGCGGCGTGATCTGTACCGCTGTTACCAGCGCTTCGAGCTATCTCGGCCGGGACGTGAAGAGCTACAGCGGCTCGGTGCTGCACACCCTAGCGGCCGTCTTCTCCGAGGTGGCCGTCGCGCCTGGCGACAGCCACACCTTCTGCGCCTCCAACCAGGCGGGTCAGGTCTCCACCGATCCCGCTGAGCTGGCACGCCGCTACCGCGCCACGGCGGTGACCGGCCGCAGCTTCCCGCCGTCAGGCTTCGAGGCCCTCCTGCCGCCGGGTCGGGTCGCCTTCGTGCGTGCTGCGCTGCAGCAGCAACGGGGCGAGTTGAACACCGACCAGCGGCCGACGACCTATTTCCTCAACATGCTGCTGTGGGGAAAATACACCTCATCGAGCTTCGTCGAGGGCCTTCAAACGCTTCGTCGGATGGGCCTGTGGTCTTGGCTCGCCCCACTGTTCATTGCGGCGCTACTGCTGCCGCTGCGGGCTGCCCTGGAAGGGCAGCGACGGGTGGTTCGCCGCCGGTCGGCCGCCACCTTCGCCCTGGCCGTGCTCGGCTTCGTGGCCATGGCCGCTCAGCTGCAGCTGCTGCTGTCCTATCAGGCGCAAGTCGGTTTCGTCTTCGGGCGAATCGCTTTGCTCAATGGCCTGTTCATGACCGGTCTGGCGCTTGGCGCCGGCGTCCTCGGCACGGGCCTGGCGAAGCGGCGGCGGCCCGGTCTCTCGCTGGGCATCTTGCTGACCGTCGTCGCGTTGGCCTGCCATGCACTACCGGCCGTGCTCGCTGCCCTGGCGACACTCCAGAGTGCCTCCCTCGAGGCGAGCTATCTCGCCTTGGTCTGCGCTGCCGGTGTGCTCACCGGCGCTGGCTTTCCGCTCGGCGTACAGCTGGCCCACCAACAGCATGGGGACGTCATCCGGACTAGCGGCTTGGTCGAAGCGGCCGACCACCTCGGTGGCGCCGTCGGTGGAATTCTAGCGGGCGCCGTCTTGGTCCCGCTGCTCGGCATCGCCGGCTCGAGCCGCTTGCTCGCCTTTGCCGCCTTGCTCGCCATGGTTCCTGTGGCCTTGGCCGAACGGGCGCCGCACCGTGGCCCCACGCCCGAGCAGTCGCCGCGAGCTGGCCGAGGTTACGTCTCCTTCCCCTTCGTGCGCTTGTCCTGGGCCCTTGGTTTCGTCGTCTTGACGGGGTTGCTGCTCACCCACTTGGTGCGTGACGCGACTGGGCCGAGGGTGCTGTTCGATGACGACACCCTGGCTTCGGTGAGCGGCTCGGCCCAGTTCGAGCTGAGCCGACGACCGATGGTTCACTACCTGGGCCAAGGGGGTTTGGCTGCTCCGGCGCGCACCGTGTCACTGGCCACCATGACGGTGGCAGCGGACGTGGAAGGCTACGGCGGACCGCTCAACTTGCTGGTCTCAGTGGACGATCGAGGAACCCTTCGCGGGATCCGCTACCTCGAGTCGGACGAGACGCCTGCTTACATTGGCGGCATCGAGAATTGGCTGCGTGCCCTGGTGGGCCGTGATCTGAGCCACCAGGCCCTGAGCACCGATTCTGTCGACGTGATCAGCGGCGCGACTATCACCTCTGTGGCGGCGCTGCAGTCCATCAACCGCGCCGCTCGCGCGGGGGCTGCCCACGGGTTGGGCACCGAAGTGGCGCCCCAAGTCGGTGCCGCCGAACCCGGCCTGGCCGAGGTTCTGCTCACCCCCAAAGTGGCGCTCGTAGCCCTGTTTTTGGCGGCATTCTTTCCGGTCTTCCTGATCGGTAAGGAGCGAGCCCGGCTCGCCTACCAGGTCGGCAGCGTCGTGATCCTGGGGTGGGGGCTGAACACGTTGGTCAGTGAGATCGATGTCCTGAACCTCAGCGCCGGACGGCTGCCCTCATTGGCGTCCAACCCCAGTTGGACCTTGTTGCTCGTTTTCATCGGCGTCACGGCCCTCTTGTGGGGACCGGTCTATTGCGGCTACGTGTGTCCCTTTGGCGCGCTGCAAGAGTTGGTCTCGCGCCTCGGTCGCCGTCTCCGTTTGCAGGTTCACGCCAGTCCCTGGCTCGACCAGCGGATGCGTTACGCCAAGTACCTCCTGTGGTCGGTGACCCTGCTGGCCTGCTGGGTCACCGGTGATCTGGTCTGGGTGTCCTTCAACCCCATGCAGCATCTGTTCGGTCCCCACCTCGGCGGTTGGATGGGCGTGCTGGCAGGCGCCAGCCTGATCGGCGCACTGTCTTACTACCGGTTCTGGTGTCGCTATTTCTGTCCCTTTGGTGCGCTACTGGCCTTGAGCAACAAGCTGGCGTTCTGGCAAGGTGTCGCGCCACAGCGACGCTTCGAGCGCTGTGATCTCGGCGTGCGCGCCCAGTTCGACGTCGACTGCATCCGCTGTGGCCGTTGTGTCACCGATGTCGACTTGGTGGGTAGGCGCAAGCGGCGGCGCGCCGCGGCACCTGGCCGCAACCGGGAGCGGTCTCCATGATTCCCAGAGTGGCTATACTGAGGGTCAAACCGATGG
>JAUVCD010000243.1 GCA_030590865.1 Myxococcales bacterium
GCGAGGTGGTGGAGCTCGCTCGAGAGCACGACCACAACCTCACGGAGCTTCAGGCTCGCCACGACCGAGAGCTCGCCGATCTCACCGGTGAGCGTGCCGCGGCCAGGTCGGCAGCCGAAGATGCCGCCGAAGCGCTCGAAGAGCTGCAGAAGCAGCTCGAGGCTTGCACGGCCGAGCGCGATGAGGCTGAGCGGCGCTGCGACACTATCTCGGAGGAGCTGGCGGAAGCGAAGCGTGAGTGCGAGACGCTGGTGACAGAGCTGCATGAGGTCACCCAAACGGCTGAGCGCCAGACGGCGCAGCTCGACGGGGACCACCGGAGCGCCCTGGCCGAGATGTTGGAGGCTCACGAGCGGCAGATTGCCGACGTGGCGAGGCAACGGGATGGCGCCTTCGAAGAGG
The DNA here is from genome assembly GCA_030590865.1 of Myxococcales bacterium. Taxonomy (GTDB): domain Bacteria; phylum Myxococcota_A; class Polyangia; order Polyangiales; family Polyangiaceae; genus JAPYTK01. The sequence goes on from JAUVCD010000243.1 coordinate 403, forward strand.
CCGAACGGGCTGTCGAGGAGCGGGAGACGGAGCGGCACAAGCTCGACGAGACCTTTGCGGAGGCCAAGCTGCAGGCCGAGCGGGAGACCGATCGATTGATAGCTGAGCGCGATACGGCTCAAGAGGAGGTCGACCAGCTGGCGAGTGATTGGCAAGCGGCGACAGAGCTCGCTGAGCGGCTCACCGCCGAGCACCGGGACGTAGACCGAAGCTTCAAGAGCGACGCCGCCAAGCTAAGCGAGAAACAGGACAAGTTCATCGAGGAGCTGCTCGAGGGGCACGAGCAGGATCGGGCGGCGCTGGGCCGCCAACGGGATGAGGCCAAGGCGCTGGCTGACGCCGTGGCCCAGCAGCTCGCCGAGACCAAGCAGGAGGTCGCTCGCTACGTTGCCGCTCTGGCCGAGGAACGGCAGCGCGCTGCGCAGATCGCTGGCGAGCGCGAAGCGGAGGCACAGAAGGCAGACCGATTGGCCGAGGAGCGGGAGGCGTCCACTCGCGAAGCGGCCAAGGTGGCCGCCGAGCAGGACGTGTTCCTCGCTGAGTTGCTCGAGGGCCACGACCGGGCGATTGCAGCGGCCAAGCGGGAGCGCGACTTCGCCAAACAGCAGGGCAAGGCTGCCACCAGAGAGCTCGCTGAGCTGAAGATTACGGCGATGCGGCTCAAGGGCGATCAGACCGGCTCGTGACCGCGCTGCTCAGACAAACGTCAGCGGCGCCCAAGTGAGATCGCTCGCCCACCAAGAAGACCAAGTCCCCGACTCCTAGCTCCTCGGTGGGGGCAATCTGCTCCACGAACTTCTTGGCTCGGCGGCGGGAGACCGCCAGTAACCAGGTTCGCTCGGGCAGCTCGAGGTCACCGGGACAGCGTCCCAGAGCGGGTGAGTCCGGCGCGATCGTCACACTGCGCACCTCAAGAGCATCGAGTCGCAGCGCCGGCGTGGCAGACTCTGCCGGGCCCAAGTGCCTGACCAGGCGCGAGACCATCTGCACGCCGGCCTCGACTTCGGCCACCACCACCTGGTTGGCCCCGAGCTCGTGTAACTCGGGCGCGTTAGCCACGAAGGCGGTGCGGGCGAGGATCGGGACCTTGGGCGCTGCGGCGCGCGCCGCACCCACCGCCCGGCGCAGGGCCTCGGGGTCGTTGATGAGCAACACCAGGGCGCGTGCCTGGTCCAACCGGGCATGGGCGAGGGCTTCAGGACTGGTGACGTCACCATAGTAGACCGGCTCGCCAGCGCTGCGCCCGCGGCGGACCGTCTCGGCGTTGAGCTCCATCACCACGTAGGGCACCTCGGCCCGGTGCAGCGCCTGACAGACGAGACGCCCGGCGGCGCCGTAACCCACGACCACGAAGTGGTCCACCAGAGCCTCGTGTTCCGCCTCAGGCTCGTCGATGCCCCGCACGCCGAGCAGACGCTCCAAGGGACGCAGCAGGATCTCGCCCGCGGTCAGGCGCGGGGCCACCTTGAGCCACAGCGGCGTGACGATCATGCTGAGCGTACCGGCGGCCAGGATGATGCTGGTCTCCGTGGCTGTGATGAGCCCTGCCTCCTCGCCGAGTCGCGCGAGCACGAAGCCAAACTCCCCAAACTGCGCCAAGCCCGCGCCTGCCAGCAAGGCCACCCGCGCCGGAAAACGCATGACCATTGCGGCTAGCACCGCCACAAACCCTTTGCCAAACACGAAGGCCGCAAAGAGCATTGCGACTGCTATCGGCTGCTGAAGCAGCACTGACAGGTCGAACAACATGCCCAAGGAAACGAAGAACAGGCTCGTGAACAGATCCCGCAAAGGGAGGACGTCTCCCACCGCTCGGTGTTGGTAGTCCGTGTCGGCCAATACGACCCCAGCTAGGAACGCCCCCAGCGCCAGGGATAGGCCTGCGGCGGCTGTGACCGAGCCGATCCCCAGGCACAGGCTCACCACGGCGAGGATGAACAACTCGCGGTGCCGGGTGGCATCGACCCAGCCCATCAAGCGTGGGATGAGCCAGCGGGACAACAGCATCGTGGCACCCGCCACTGCGGTCGCTTTGCCGAGGGCCAGGCCGAGCTCGAGCCACGCGCCGCCGCTTGCTCCCCCAGCGAGGATGGGGATGACGAGCACCAGGGCAATCACACACAGGTCCTGGAAGATCAAAATGCCGACGATGAGACGACCATGGGGCGCTTGCAGCTCGCCACGCTCGGCCAGGGATCGCAGGACGATCGCCGTGCTGGACAGGGCCACCAAGAAGCCGAGGAAGACGCCCCGTGCGAGGCCCTCCCCCCACCACCACGCGAGTAGGGCGGTTCCTGCGATGGTGGCGCCCACTTGCAGGGTACCGCCGAGGGCAATCATCGGCAGGATCGGTCGAAGCCGCGCCAGGGAGAACTCGAGACCAATAGTGAACAGCAGCAGAACGACGCCGACTTCGGCAATCGAGTTGATGTGGGTGATGTTCTCGACCAGGCCCAGACCGCTGGGGCCCACGATCGCTCCCGCTACCAGGAATCCCGCGACTGTGGGGATACGCAGTCTCGCCAGAATCAAGCTGGCTAGCAGCCCCGCGGCGGCGATCGTGAGCAGTTCGTCGATGAGCGGGATGTGCCCCATAGCCTCTGCCTATGTCAGGTGTGGGGCAAGGTCCAGGTATCCCCGCCCGATTCCTGCCGGGCGTTTCCGTCTCGGTGGTGCCCCTGTGGCGCAACCTCGCTGATTAGGTCGTGCAGCCGATGGGCACCGTGGCGATGGCGATGTCGTCGAAGTAACGGCGTTGTGTTACCGGCGATCCGGCGTTCCAGTAGTTCTCGAAGAACACGGCATTGATCCCGTATTCGGTCCAGCTGCCGCGCCAGTCCAAGTCGTCCGCTCTGCTCTCCAGATTGCCGTCGATCCAGAACTCGAACACGCCATTGCTGCTGCCTGGATCGTTGAGCGTTGCGTGGCCCTCGATGCAGCGCCATACCCCCGATGCGGCGGTCGAGAAAATCGGCGTCGTGCCGGGAAGCTGGCCCAACCAGCTCAAGTTGTTGAAGTCGTTGTAGCCCTGACATTGAACGGCGCTGCCACTCACGCAGCCGGCCGGATCGCCGAGCAGCACATCCCCTGAGCTCCACAGGTGGGCGATCATGGCTTGGCTCCAGTCGCTGCCTGCGAAGGCCGTGGCGCGGCTCAGCTTGGCCGGGCTGCCGGTCCAGCCTTCCTGATTCTTCAGCACCATGCGCCAGTAGATCTCGGTGAAGTCCTGTTCGGTATGGGACTGGGTGCCGATGGGATTGCGGCCGAAGGTGACTTTCATGCCGCCGGCCTCTACTTCACCGCTTTGAAACACCACCTCCATTGAGTGGCTGCCGCTCCAAGCTTCGCTGTCCACCCGCTTGAAATCGCCGTCGTCTGCGCTGAACTCGAAATAGCGATCCGCCACGGGATCACTGGACTCGAAGTCGTCGCAGAAGATCCATGAGCTTGGCAGCGGATTGGGGCAGAGGCGCGAGGCTGTCGAGCCCCCACTGCCGCCGGTGCCCCCACCGCTGCTGGACGAAGCGCCGCTGCCGCCCCCGCCGGTCGCGCCGGCCCCGCCGGTCGCGCCGGCCCCGCCACTGCCGCCTGCAGCGCTCCCGCCCGTCGGGCCAGGTTCCCAGTCATCATCTTCACTGCAGCCGGTCGCGGCAGCTAAGGCGACCGCCGCAAGCCACAGGAGCCACATGCTTCGAGTCATGACCTCGTGATATCAGAAGATGCCGCTGCGCACCCCCCTCGACCGGATCGGCCAGGCTCAGCGGTCCAGAGCCCCACGCACCGCGGCCACCAACTCGGCGATGGTGAAGGGCTTCTGCAGCAGCGTCGTGCCCGACTCGAGGACGCCGTGCTGGGCGATGATGTCCTCGGCGTGGCCGGACATGAAGACGACGCTCAGCTCTGGTGCCCGATCGGTCAGCCTCTTGGCCAGCTCCTTGCCATTCATCTCGGGCATGACCACGTCGGTCAACAGGAGCTTGATATCCGCGGTCCGCTCTTCGAAACGGCGGAGGGCGGCAGGGCCTCGATTGGCCGTGATTACGTCGTAGCCGGCCCGTTCCAGTGCCGATTGAACCAGCGAGCAGAGCATCTCGTCATCTTCAACGACCAGAATGCACTCGGTGCCTTCGTGGCGTCCGGCGCCAGCCTTGCGCGCCAGCGGTGTCGGCTCCTCGTCCGTTCGGGGCAGATAGATCATGAAACTGGTGCCGCCGCCCACGGTAGATTCGACCTCGATGAAGCCTTGGTGCTGTCTAACGATTCCGTAAACCGTAGACAGACCGAGACCGGTGCCCCGTCCGCGCTCCTTGGTGGTGAAGAAGGGCTCGAAGGCCATCCGCTGGACTTCGGCGTCCATTCCCTGGCCGCTGTCGCTCACGACGATCTTCACATAGTCGCCTGGCTGAAGCGGCCCGTGGACGGCACAGAAGTCCTCGCCAAGGGACACCTTGCTCGTCTCGACGGTCAGGGTGCCGAGATCCGCCATGGCGTCTCGGGCATTGACGGCCAGGTTGACCAGAATTTGCTCCAGCTGGCCGGGATCCACTTTGATGTTGAACAGGTCTTTGCCGGGCTCGAATCGGAAATCGATGTCCTCCCCGATAATCCGTTCGATCAGCTTTTGAGACCGGGTGAGCGTCTCGTTGACTCTCACGACTTGGGGCGAAATCGTTTGCCGGCGGCTGAAGGCCAACAGCTGTCGCGTCAGGTCAGCGGCACGCTCAGCGGCGCTGCTGATGCGTTCTACGTCCCGTTGCAGGGGGTCGCCGTCACGCAATCGGGACAGCGCCAGATCGGCGAAGCCGATGATACCGGTGAGCAGGTTGTTGAAGTCATGGGCGATGCCTCCCGCAAGCCTGCCGATGGATTCCATCTTCTGGGAATGCCTCAGCTGCTGTTCTAGCTGCTCCCTTTCTTTCTCTGCCTCGTTGCGATCGGTGATGTCGGTCGTGATGATGTAGTGCCGTCGCAGCGATACCGTGCTCTCTCGAGGTGAGGAATATCGGTTTCGGACGAAGCGCCGCGACCCGTCCTTGCGCACAATCCAGAATTCCATGGCCTTTCTGGGTGCTGTGCTGTGACGGGCCGCCCTGGCGGCTGCGAACAAGCGCTCCCGCTCTTCAGGTGCAGCCAGCTCGTGGCTGCTCATCTGCATCAGCTCGGACTCTGGGTAGCCGCAGATCTCACAGGCCCGGCGATTGACGTAGACGACCTTGCCTGCCTCGATGACCGTCAGGCCATCCAGGATGTTCTCCGCCATGCGGCGAAACCGTTCGTTGCTTTCTAACAGAGCTTCTTCTGCTCGGCGTCGCTCCTGGACCTCAGCCTCGATTTGTTCGACGTAACGGGCATTGTTCAACGCCAGGCCGACGGCGTGCCCGATGGACAACAACGTGGTCTTGTCGGTTTCCGAGATGTCGCGAGATTGGTTGAAGACCAGGTTCATGGCTCCAAGCACTTCGTCGCCGACCAGTAGGGGTACGGATACGAAGCCTGGGAAACCGACGGCGGCGATGGCCTCGGCGGCACGGTGGTGGGCTCGTGGATCGGCCCCGATGTCGGGACTGGTGACCACCGTGCGACGCTCGACCGCCAGGGCGGTGAGGCTGCCTTGCAAGGGAACTTCGCTCGCCGCGTGGCGCGCTTCGGGGCCCAGACCGCGGGACTGGAGCAGCCGGAACAGGTTCTTTTCCGGCTGGGGCACCAGAATCCCAACGGAGGGCGAGTTTGCAAAGGCCATCACCTCATTGATCGCCCGATCGAGCACTGCTTGAACGCTCAACACCCCGACCAGTGAGTCGGTGACGACGTTGATGGCCGTCAAAGAGGTGTTTGCCTCTTCGACGCCTCTCAGCGCCTCCAGCTCTGCGATGAGTTCTGCTCGCGTCTTTTCCGAGTCATCCATGGGGTGGCGTTTCAGCTCTTCTCGGTTGGTGAGCGCAAGGTCACCAAGGTGATCTCCGCGGTGCTCCCCAAGCGCATGGGTGGCCCCCAAAAACCGGTGCCTTCGCTGACGTAGACCTGGGTCCCCTCGTGATCGTGGAGGCCACTGACGTAGGGCTGTTGCAGGTAGACCAAGTACCGCCAGGGCCAGATCTGACCGCCGTGGGTGTGACCGGAGAGTAACAGGCCTACAGCCTTCTTGCTGGCCTCGAAGACGGCGCGAGGCTGGTGAGCCAGCAGCACCAGCGCGCGACGCTCATCCCGTGCCTGCAGCGCTTTGTCGAGATCCGGTCCGTGACCGGTGGCCATCCGCTTGCCCGCGTCGTCGTCGATCCCTGCCAGGTCGAAGACCGCGTCGCCTCGCTGGATTTCGATCCGCTCGTTGCGCAGCACGCGCATGCCCACCTCGGTCAGCTTCTTCAGCCACCCGACCGGATCGATGAAGTACTCGTGGTTGCCGGTGACGAAGCACACGCCATGAGGTGCCGAGAGCCGTGCCAGCTGAGCCACCTCTTCGGTCAATTGTTCCGGTGCGGCGTCAGCCAGATCGCCGGTGATGGCGATCAGGTCGGGCTTCAGCTGATTGGTCCGATCGACGACCTCACGCACCCAATCGCCCTGGCGCATGGCACCTAGGTGAAGATCCGTGAGCTGGGCGATGGTGAAGCCATCGAGCGCGGCGGGAAGCTTGGGGAGCACCACCTCGACCGGCTTGACCACCAGCTTGCCGAGCCCGCGCCAAAGGGCGATACCGCTTGCCATCGTCACCACCGCGGCGGCGCCTCCTGCAATGGCCCTGGCCAAGAACAGTCGGCGGTCTGGATCGGTGACCAGCCCCTCGCGCCCGGCGAGTCGTGCACCCAGCCAACCGATGCCGCGCAACAGATCGATGCTCAGTAGCAAGAAGAAGAGCATCAGCATCACGCCGAGCCAGACGTAGATGGGTGACAGCACGAAGCGCGCCGTCGTCGGCGTGAGGGCTCGGCCGATGGTGAAGGAGATGGGGAAGCTGAGCGCCAGGGAGATCAGCGCCACTTTCGCCACGGTGGGCCAGGGCGCTGGCAGGCCTGGTGCGACAATCAGGCGCCGGTAGAAATAGTAATGCACCCCGCCCAGCACGAGCATGCTGACGGAGAAGAAGACTAGGAACAGCGTCCAGCGGGGCATGAGCTATCTCGCGCTGCGTTCAGGTCCGCGCCTTTGGCGACCTGAGGCGCATCGTCACGCTTTGACCTGAAAGCGGCTATCCGTCAAGCAACGCTCGACCTTGCTCGCCCCAGGCCGACTCACGGCGTACATTCACTCGATGCGCACCTTGATGCCTTGCTTGGGCCTGCTGCTGTTGCTGTCGGGCTGCTCGGTCTCCGTCGCGACAGGCGCTGCGGTATCGGTGGGTGAGGTCGACGAGGCCGAGCCCCTGAACAACGAGCCGTCCCAAGGGACCGCAGCGGCTTGGCTCGTCGATGCCCGTTGGTGGCCGGCTAGCGATCGAGTGTTCGAAAAGAACGATGGCTGGATGATCGATGTGATGCTCGATTTGCAGCACGAACCGCCGGCGGGCGAGGAGGTTCTGCAGCTCGAGTGGCTGCTCGACACGGTCTACGAGCCGGTGCAGTCCCATGCTCAATCCCAGTCTGGGGCCCCGCCGGTGGTCAGGCCGGTGGCGCCTGACGGCGTTTACCGCCTCAAGAGGCGCCAGCGCGTCGATTTCACCCGGACGGTGAGGGTGACCGCTCAGCGTTTCCAGATCCCGGTCGAGTTGGAGCGCAAGCGCGGTTTCCAGGCTGGTGAATACTTGTTGACCGTGAAGCACCTGGGTAGCGGTGTGGCCTTCGGTGAGTCCCAGCGGGTGCTGTTGTTCGGTGCTGCGACGCCGATGCAGGACGATGGCTAGCGGTCTGAGCACCGTCAGGCGTGGCGCAACGCTGCCTGTTCTGACTCACTGATCCCGCACTAGTCCCCACACTTGGGTAGACCCTCCAGGCCGCAGGGATCGACGTGAATCGTCACTGCTGTGCCTGGAAAACGTTCCTTGATCTTCTCGCCCAAGACGGCCGTCTCGTCGTGGGCCTCGCGGACCGACATCTCGCCGGGGACCAGCACGTGGAACTCGACGAAGCGGTGGGCACCAGATTTGCGGGTGCGCAGGTCGTGGAGCCCTCGAACCACACCCCCGTGGTCGGTGATGGTGGTGCGGATCCACTCTTCTTCTTCCTCAGGCAGCTTGGCGTCGAGCAGATCCCGGGCCGAGTCTCTGGTCAGATCGTAGGCCGCCTTGATGATGAGCAGCGCCACGGCCATGGCCGCCACCGGATCGATCCACCCGAGCTGTTTATGGGGCCAGATGATCCCACCGAGCCAGATGAGGCCCAAGCCGACCATGACGCCCGCCGAGGTGTAGACGTCGGTTCGCAAGTGCCACGCGTCGGCCTTGAGCGCGATGGAGTCGGTCTCTTCACCGACCTTGAACAGCTGCCGAGACACCAGGATGTTCACCAGCGATGAGACCAACATCACGCCCACGCCCCAGCTCACTGAGCCCATGGGCTCCGGGTGGCGGAGCCTGCCGATGGCCTCGTAGATGATCCAGCCGGCGGCGACGAAAATCAGCAGTGCCTCGATGGCGCCCGAGACGTTCTCTACCTTGCCATGGCCGTAGGGGTGCTCCGCATCCGGCGGCTTGCCCGATCTGCGCACCGCCAGCAGGGCAATCAGCGCTGCCAACAGATCCACGCCCGAGTGGATCGCCTCGGAGATGACGGAGACCGACCCGATCAGCGTGCCCACCACGAGCTTCATGACGACCAGGCAGCTGTTCGAGATGACGGAGAGCATCGCTACCGCCGTCTTCTTTCGCTGCTGATCCACCCAACAAACTCCTCGTAGAGGGGTGAAGGTCGCTCACCGGTGGGCCGTCTCCAGGCGATCGGTCGTCCCCATGCCGTCGGCTTCGTCGCTGCCCGAACGCAAGGGGGTTCTAGATCAGAACGAGGCTGCCCCCAAGGGGTGACCATCGAAGGCTGTCGGGGGGGCTGGTAGGACTCGGAACCCGGTAGTGCTCGGTTTCGGTAGCTGGTGCTCGCTCCCGGCGCCGCTTTGCAAGGATCGGACCTGCCGGCAAGAAATGGCGCTGTCGCTCCTATCTCAACCTACCTGGAACATTTTCAGCTTTCCGGACGTCAAACCCTATGCGGCACCAGCGGAGCTGACGGGCCGATCTGTGCCACGTCGGAGCCTCTGGAGAGCCACGCTGGCTCAGCCGTTCGGGAGGTTCAGGGTTCGTCATGAAGCGTTCGGCACCGGTCACCATCATCCTACTCCTGCCTTTGGCGGGCTGTGCGCAACCCCCAGTCGACGAGATCGCCACCCCCAGTGACCCGGTTGCGTCGCCTGATCGGCGGCCTGCCACCGGACGCAAGCCGGTGGGTGAGGACTTGACCGCGTTGGCACGACAGCAGAACAGCCCCGGGCTCCAGCCCAAGGTGCCGACTCGTCGAGGCGTCGTCTCACCCACGCGGACGCGCCCCAAGCTGCGGCGCAATGATGCGGGGTTTGTGGCCAAGCTTCCTGGGGCGAGCAAGGTCCCGACGCCAGCTTACTACCGAGGCAAGATCTACACGGGCGGTTACGGCACCTACGAGCTGCATGCTCTGGCGGCCGATACTGGAAAGACGGAGTGGAGCCTGCATCTGTCCGACGACGGCCCGACGGCGCCGGCCTGCGAGGATGGCGTCTGCGTGTTCAACACCTATTCGTGCACCATGTTTGGCGTGGATGCAGAGACCGGTGAGCATCTCTGGTCCTGGTGGCTCGGCTCACCACAGCTGGCCACACCGGTTATTGCCGGAGACTCGGTCTACACGTCCTACCCCGGAGATGGTCCCCCAGGGGCCCGCTTCGTTCTCGCTTCGTTCGACTTGAAAACTGGGGCACCCAAGTGGCGGCGCTGGATCGACGGAGAAGTGAACTCGACCCCCGTGGCTCACGGCGGGCACATCTACGTCGCGACCCAAATGGGGACGCTCTACGATTTCTCGGCGGCCAAGGGAGATGTGGTTGCGGTGCGCAGCAACCGGATCGCCTCGCCTCCAGTGATCACCGCTGAGGCCATCCTCTATGGCCGCGAGGAGCTTCCCCGGGCCAACGACATGATCGTCACGGCTCATCCCGTATTCCCGGAGCTCGAAGTCGCCGAGATGCCCCGCCGGCAGGCGGTCAAGCCGCGACCGCGCCCGCTGGTAGCCGCGCACCGGCTGGTTACCGTCGAGCGTGGCGTGGTGGTCGCTTCGGACCGCAGCAGCGGGCGCCGCCTGTGGCAACATCGTCTCTCGGGCGAGTTGCCCGCCGAGGTCTCGGCCCCCTTACTCTACGCCGGTCGCAGCATCTTGCTGGCCACTGCCGCTGGCAACGTGCTCCGGATGGAGCCTGACAGCGGAGCGGTGACCACCACTTTCCAGCTTGGACAGGGGCCGCTGGCGTCCCAACCCATCGTGCATGACGGCTGGATCTACGCCGGTACGACCGACGGCTCGCTGGTAGCCCACGACACCGGACACCCCGAGTTGACTGGCTGGGAGATGCTCGGGGGTGGTCCAGACCGCCGGGGCACTGCTGATCCGGAGGCCTCGTGATGACCCGCGAAGCAGAGCCTAGTGGTGCGGCGAGCCAGCCGCCCGGCAGCGCCCCCAAGCAGCGGGCCACCAGCGACGTCGGGCTGCTGCTCTCGCTCGCCCTCGCCCTCCCGCTCTATGGGCTGCTGTTCCTCAGCGCCCAGGCCATGCCTGACAGTATCAGTCGACTGCTGCTCGAGCGGGGCTGGATCCCCCACGTCATCATGGTGCTGTCCTGCTGGTCCTTGTCCATTCTCCTGCTGAAGGCCATCGGGCTCAGGATGCAGCGTCGGGTTTTTGCTCGAGAGGTGCTGCCTGCCGACGAGCCGCGCATCACGCCAGAGAACGTGGGTCGGCTCATCGAGCACCTGGAGGGTCTACGATCCTTGGGCTCCACCCGTCGCTGGTGGCGGAGCTTCTTGCTCGAACGGGTGCTGCGCATCGTCGAGCACTATGCCGCCAGGGGTGAGGTCACCGAGACGGCCACCGTCAACAACAACGACGCCGAGGCGGATGCGGCGGCGGTGGCCAGCAGCTTCAGCATGGTGAAGGTGCTGGTCTGGGCCATCCCCATCCTCGGCTTCATCGGTACGGTCATCGGCATTGGGTCTGCCGTGGGCGGCTTCTCCGAGTCTCTCGATGGGGCTGAACAGCTCGATGCGATCAAGGGTTCGCTAGGGGACGTGACCTCCGGCTTGGCGGTTGCCTTCGACACGACGCTGGTGGCCCTAGTGGCCAGCATTCTGGTGATGTTGCCTACCAGCTGGATGCAGAAGGCCGAGGAGCAGCTGGTCAGCGACGTGGACGACTATTGCGTGACCAACGTCCTGCGCCGGCTGGTGAGCCCACCAGACCGTTCGGCGCCGGACCAGGATCGCATCGGCCTTGCCATGGCTGAGATCCGCACGTCGATCGTCGAGGTCATTGCCGCGCCACTGAGCGAAATGCTCGCCGCCAACGCCCAGCTGATGACGCGACTGAGCGATAACCATGAGGCCCTCAGCGGGACCCAGGCTGCGCTCCAAGACCAGCTGACCGCCTTCACCGCAGCGGCCCAGACGCTAGGTCCCAACGTCGCGCAGGCAGTGGCCCAGCTCGACAAGGCCACCAGCCTGGCCGAGCGGGCTACGACCCAGATCGGTCCGAACGTCGAGCGGGTGGTCGCCCAGTTGGAGCAGGCCCAAGACATCGCCACGGTGACGACCGAGCGAATCGCGCCGAATGTCGAGCGGGCTGCCGCAGAGCTCGCGAAAGCGACGACCTTGGCGGAGCAGGCCACTGGCTCGATGGGCCGGACCCAAGAGCAGCTGAGTCGTGAGCTCGGCGCCTCGAGGCAGCTGCTGCAATTGCTGGCCGCCGGGCTCGGCGCCTCGGCCTCGAGCGAGACGAGCATTGCGACGCGGCCGAGGCAGGGCAATGGCTCTAATGGCTCATCGTCGCTGAAGGGCTAGCCGATGGCGCGACGGCGGACCAGTGATCCAGAGCTGAGCCTGTTTCCCTTTCTCAGCGTGCTCGCCGCGGTGATGGGCAC